>WFRC01000155.1 GCA_015486685.1 Caldifarciminota bacterium | reverse complement strand
TATCTGTGTATTCTGGTGAATTTATCATAAATACAGAACTGGATTCAGTCCCATCTTCTTCTATTATCCTGCCAAATATATTACCATCATCATCCCAGACCACTAAAAAGTTCTTCTCTGCTGATGACACTCTTAACCTCAAATCCGCTTGATTCCCTGAATCTGTACATACAGGTATTGGCTCACCTATCCTCTCTCCATACTGACTTATCCTCACTGCATATATATCTTTTCCTGTTCCTTCTCCTTTATCTGTGGCGTATGCAATTAAATATTCCCAGCCATTGAATGCTACTGCTGGTGATTCTTGTTCATTCCCTGCATAACTGTAATGTATAGGCGTAGCATCAAGAACCTGCCCTGATTTGCTGATACGAACTCCATCAAGATTCTGCATCATCGCAAGAAAATTACTATCAGAACCTGCAACAACAGGGTCTTCTTGATATGTGTCATCATCCAACACAACCATTGATGAATCTATTACATTGAATGCTGTATCTGTGAATACTCCGTAAACATCCTCATCCCATACACTAACCTTATGTTCATATACTATCATACATTTATCCCCTGATATGGCTATACGACCTCGTCTCCCTGTTAATGTGTCTGAATTTAATCTTTTAGGAACACTATCTATTACCACCCCATTTGTGTCAACACGAATACCGTATATGCCTCCACTACTGGCTACTACCAGAAACTTTCTTCCATCAAATGCTACCGAGGGACTGCCCAGTGAATCCGCTATCTTCTTTGGAGTTTGGTCTCTTATTTCTCCTTCCGGAGTAATCCTCTTACCATAAAGCCCATCATTGTTATAATAAACAACAAAATAATATCCAGCACCATAACTTATTTTGCGTGAACCCGCACTTTCTTCTATCCTTATCCCTTCTTCATCAAGCACCTGTCCTGTCGAACTTACCCTCGCACCATATATATCATTTGTTCCATTCCTTCCATCCTTCCACACCACAAAGAAATCCTTTCCATCTGAGGAAACTGAAGGGTAACTCGCCTGTGGTGATGAACCTGATATGATTATTTCATCATTATCAAGAATTTGCCCTGATGAACTTATTCTCTTACCTCTTATACTACCTGCTTCATGCCACACAACAAGAAATATCCCTGATTGTTTTGCATACGCAACATCTGGATAATACCCACCCAATGACACCTGTAAGTTTATGGAATCCAATAATCTCCCTTGATTATCAATCCTCATTGCATATATCCCATTTACATCCCCTCTCCATTCAGCATATACAGCAAGATATACTGAATCTCCATAAGCCAGAGCAGGACAATCTCCACCAACACTTACAATTGTCCTCGTCGTATCCACCAAAAAAGGTTCACTCATCTGCAAAAGAGTATCTCCCTCCCCGAATGATGTCCAGAAAAATCCAAGAAGAAGCCCTAACACTTAACCACCTCCACCGATGCTGGATACTCCCTTCTCATCTCCTCCTCCCCGATACTGGATTCTGGATACCAGAAAAAAGACCCTCATCCAGTATCTGGTATCCAGTATCTGACATCTTTTTCATTATTCCTCCTTCTTATTTATTTTTGTTAAATTATACATTATTTTCCTATGTTGTCAAGCAAAAAATTGCATATTTTCTCTTTTTTTATCCTTTTTTCATTCTCTCTTCCCTCCCTTGACGGGAGGGACTAAGAGAGGGTGTCCTTTGGCGGTTAGCGGTAAGCGGTCAGCGTTTTTCTGCTAACTGCCATCGGCTGTCGTTTTTAGGTATTGGGGTCAGTCTTCCAGTTTCCAGAATTTCCATTTTTTGCAATTTATACTTGACAAATTATTCAATAATTTGTATACTGAAGTAGACAAAAAAGGAGGTTAACTATGGAGATGAAAGAGAGAAAGATACTGAAAAATATAAAGTCCTTTCTGGATATGGATGAAATCCTTGTTATTCAGGGTGCCCGTCAGGTAGGCAAAACAACCCTGATGAAAATGCTGATAGAGGATTTAAAGAAGAAGGGCGTATCTGAAAGTCAGATAATGTATCTTGACCTTGAGGATATTAATCTTCTTAGTTTATGCAATCAAGGGGTAAATGAAACAATATCCTATGTTAAATCCCGCACATCGGGAAAAGGTAAATGTTTCATTTTTATAGATGAAATTCAGTATCTGGATAATCCTTCTGGTTTTCTGAAACTTTTTTATGAGCATTACAGGAATGATTATAAACTAATTGTTTCTGGTTCTTCTTCGTTTGAAATAAGGAAAAAATTCAAAGATTCCCTTGTAGGTCGTATTATTGTTTTTGAATTATATGGACTTGATTTTGAAGAGTACCTCCATTTTAAGGGAAAAACATATAACCTTAAAAATCTCAAAAGCAGTTTGGCACAAAAAGAATTGATAGGGTTATTCAAAGAATATCTGATATATGGTGGATACCCACGGGTTGCCCTCATTGATAATATTACCCAAAAAGAAACATACCTGAAACAGGTAATAAACACCTACTTAAAAAAGGATATAAGGGATATTGGGGATATCAGAAATGTCCAGAAGTTTAACGACCTCTTACTTATTCTTTCCGACCAGTCAGGAAGTTTGGTTAATATTGATGAGTTGGCAAATACAATAGGTATTGCCAGAGAGACAGTGTATGACTACCTTTTTATAATGGAAAATACCTATATTATTAAAAAAATCCCCCCTTATCACAAAAATATCCGCACAGAATTGACGAAGATGCCGAAGATATATTTTGAAGATACGGGTGTATTAAACTTTCTCAGGTATGGGGCTTTCATTGAAAAGATAGATGGGATTTTATTTGAGAATGGGATTTTTTCCATAATTAGAAAGAATATCCCTGGTGAAAGTATTAAGTTCTGGCGAACAACAGAAAGGCAAGAAATAGATTTTATTATAGATGTTCCCTCCAAGCCCATTATGGGTTTTGAAGTGAAACTACGATATAACAGGCAACCAATAAGAAATATTGTATCCTTTAAAAAGAAATACCCTGAGTCTCAGGTGAAAATTGTTACACTTGAAAAGATGAAACCTCCGAAGGATAAAACCATCCCTCTTGTTTTCCCGTGGGAGATTATCGGAAATTAGAAATCCGTAGTATGCGTTTACACCTTCGGGAAATCCACCACTTTTGCGAAAAAGTGAAAAACAGAGAAAATTCTGAAATAATAATGATGGAAAGATGCAACTAAATCAGAAATGTGAAAATGTGAAGCGCCGTCCCCAAAAACAAACATTTTGCATTTTTCATTCTCTCCTTTGCTTACAAATCACCATCACAGACACATCATAAGTGCAAAAGTCAAGACCTGACCCTAAGCTATATATTATCCCTTCCACACTTTTCCATGCGTATGTTAACCCTGCTATTAAATAATTCCCTCCACTGAATGCTACAACAGGATACCAGATTGAATCACACACCTGAATCTCTGATGAGTCTATAATCTCTCCTTGAATACTTACCCTTTTTGCATAGATATTGCGACCACCATATACAACAAGATACTTTCCATCTCCATAGATTATATATCCCCCACCTGTATCACCTATTTTAACTTCATTCTCTATCTGTCCTTCTTGGGTCACCTTAACCCCATATGTACTCCCGTTATCCCTGGAATCACTCCACACCACAAAGAAATCCTTTCCATCTGAGGCAACTGAGGCACTCTTACATTTCCCATTCCTTGATATATCTATGCCACCAGGGTCAAGAACTACACCATCCTTTGTTACCCTCGCTCCCATTATCCTGTAATAATCACCTTCATATAATTCCTCTTCCCAGCATACAAGATATTCACTTCCATTCCAGCCAACAACTGCATTCCCTTTATGTGTATTACTTGCTTTTATTACTATCGGCACTGAATCAATGAGTGTTCCATCTTTTGCTATCCTTAATCCAAATACCTCATAAGCACCTGCTCTGTGTTCACCC
>WFRC01000154.1 GCA_015486685.1 Caldifarciminota bacterium | reverse complement strand
CGTGGCAATCTCACAGGATGGGTGGTATCTTTTCCTCTTTATTTCCCTCCCTTGATGGGAGGGATGAAAGGGAGGGTGAATCTGGAGTGCAACGACCGTGCCGTTGCGTAGTTAAAAAAGAGAGAGATTCTTCGGCAGAGCCTCAGAATGACAGCGTTCTCACTGTCACACTGAGTCTTTCGCTTCACTCGGGATAAATTCCACGAAGGGTCTTAAAAAGAGAGGGAAAAACAAACGAAATCAAATGGAAGAAGATACAATTAGAGAAAAAATTGTTGAAGTTGGGAAACGGATGAAAGAAGCCCACCTGATTCTTGCAACAGATGGGAATATAAGTGTAAAAATGAACAATGGTATTTTGATTACCCCTTCTGGTGTCTCAAAGTGGGAGATGAAAAAGGAAGATATTGTAAAGATGGATGTAAGCGGTAATACATTAGAAGGAGGAAGACCTTCTTCCGAATATAAAATGCATACAAAGATATATAAAGAGCGGAATGATGTTTTTGCTGTTGTCCATACACATTCACCTTATGCCACCGCATTTGCTGTTGCACATATTCCCATTGAGCCTATAATTGCGGAGGCAGTGCTTTCTGATATTATTATTCCCGTTGCACCTTATGCTACACCATCAACAGATGAGGTGCCAAATTCTATTAAAGCGTTATTGAAATCGCATAATTCAATTTTGCTTGCAAATCATGGTGTGGTAACAGTCGGAAAGGATTTAGATGAGGCATATTACAGGGCAGAAAGGGTTGAATATCTTGCAAAGGTAATGCTTCTTTCAAAAATGCTTGGTAGTACGAATATCCTTTCGAAAAAAGAGATTGAAAAGTTGAAAAAGGCATGGAAAATTAAGTGAGTTTTCTGATAAATATTATTGTGGGAAGAATTACACAAAGGAGATAACATCCGTTTTCAAAAAGTTTTTATAATTGTAATAATATTATTATTGAATTCTTGTGCTTATCAGAAATACTACACAATTAAAGGTCAAAAAATACCTCAGGTAAGGGTATTGTTAAAAAGAAATTCTTCACATATCTCTATCGCGTCTGACATTGGGCTTAAAATATATACAGGCAGAAAATCAGGTATATTTCCTGGTGTAATAGAAATCTCCACTAATCCCGAACTAAAGATTAAGGTAGGCTATAAAAAGGTTATCCAGCGCCCCGAATATCCTGTAAAAATTTATCCTGTGGAAAATGGGATAATATATTTAGAAGGAAAGCCTTACAGAGGTTATATTTTGATTGTGAAAAAGGGTGATATATTTGTTATAAATGTTGTTGATATTGAAAGTTATGTGCAGGGGGTTGTCCCATTAGAGATAGGGAAACTAAATGAGAAATTAATTGATGCCTTAAAGGCTCAGGCAGTTGCGGCAAGAACCTATGTTGTCAGAAGTCTCAAAAGAAAAGGTATTTATGATGTTGTGCCTACAACCTATGACCAGGTTTATGGGGGAGTAAATGCAGAATCACCTATATCTGATAAGGCAGTAAAACAAACCAGGGGGGAGGTTGCAACTTATAGAAGGAATCCTATTGATGCGAAATATTTTTCTACAAGCTGGGGTAGAACTGCGAATAGTGAAGATGTTTGGGGGAAAAAGGTTCCATATTTGAGGAGTGTATATGACGGAAGATACGGGAAGGCATTTTCCAGATTCTCACCGCATTATAGATGGATAAGGGTTTATGAAAAGAAGGCATTTTTTGAGACAGTAAAGAAAAATATTGATAGATTAACGGGAAAGAGTGTTCATTTTGTTAGGAGGTTGACATTAAAGGGAAAGAATCGGTCCGGTATGGTAAAAATGATTGTGGTAAATACAGATAAAGGCAAAATTACAATTAGAAAGGATAAGGTAAGAATGCTTTTTGCTGACAGCCGTGGTTCATTAAAAAGTGCCTGTTTTGATGTTAAAATAAGGGGGAACAAAGTTTTAATAGTGGGAAAGGGATTTGGACATGGTGTTGGAATGTCGCAATACGGTGCAATTGAAATGGCAAGGGAAGGTTATAATTATAAGCAAATTTTGAAACATTATTATAAAGGAATAAAAATAAAGAAATTATGGTAAATGCAGGAAAAAGATTTTTAGGCGTTGATTTAGGAGCAAAAAGGGTAGGGCTTGCCTTAACAGATGAAATGCAGACTCTTTCATATCCTTATAAGACAATTCATAGAAAAGACCTATATACAGAATTGGAATATATAATGAAAGAATATTCAATTGAAGGAATAGTCCTTGGGTATCCATTAAATATGGATGGAAGCGTAGGGAAGAGGGCACAGGAGTCAAAATTGGTAGCAAAAGAGATAGAAGACAAAGCAGGTATTCCAGTTCACCTCATTGATGAGAGGTGGACATCTGTGGAGGCAAAAAGGATTATCCATTCACTAAAAAAGAAACCATCAAAAAATAAAGGGAAGATAGATGAAATTGCGGCTACTATTATTCTGGAAGCATTTCTTGAGAAGAAAAGACAATAAGTATTTTATTCTTCTTACAATACTTTTTATACTCATTGTATTGCTCGTTTTTACTGTTATACTATTGCCTCATAAGCATATTGGTATGATTACTGTTAAGATTCCGAAAGGTGCCAATCTTAAAGAAATTGCCAATATTTTGAAAAAAAATAAAGTAATACAGGATAAAGAAGGATTTATTGTATTGGTAAAATTGTATGGGAAGGGAGAAAAACTTCAAGCAGGATGGTATAAATTTTCATACATTATGAACCCAAGAAAGGTATTGGCTACTCTTTTGAAAGGTCCGATGGTAAAGGTAAAAGTTGTTATACCTGAAGGATTAACGATTGAAGAGATTGCCCATATTCTTAAACAAAAAGCAGATATTGATTCCCTGAATTTTGTAAATCTTGCCCGGGATGATTTTTTTGTTCATTCCGCAGGTATAAATGCAAATACTGCCGAAGGTTTTCTCTTCCCAAATACTTATATATTTTCGAAAGGGGAATCATCCTCATCTATTTTAAGTGTAATGATAAAAAAAACCTTAAATATTATAGATGACAGCCTCAGAGAAAGGGCAATGGAAATGGGGTATACGATAGAACAGATTATTACTGTTGCATCAATGATAGAAAAAGAGGCTATGCTGGATAGAGAAAGGCCTATTATTGCAAGTGTAATATACAATAGATTAAAAAGGAGAATGAGACTTCAGGTAGATGCAACAGTCCAATATGCCCTGCCCGCACACAAAAATAAATTATTATATTCTGATTTAAGGGTAAAATCTCCATATAATACATATATCCATAGAGGGTTACCACCCGGTCCTATTGCCAGTCCTGGATTAAAATCTATTGAGGCGGCCTTTCATCCTGCAAGAACCCATTATTTATATTATGTTTCCAGGGGGGATGGTAGTCATATATTTTCAAAGACAATGAAGGCACATATAAAGGCAAAAAGAAGAGTCCAGAGAATGCGGAGAAACTCGTAGGGGGAAATGCCAATTTTAACTCAATAAACTCATCTACTCATTCACTTCCCACTTCTTAGTTTCCACTTCCCACTTAAAGTGTAATAACACCGAATACAAATAACCTTTAATTTATCATCTCGTTCAGGATATCTAAATAATCTGAAAGTAAGCGTGTAATAAGAAATTTCTTTTTTACAACCTCTTTTGCTTTTTTACCCATTTCTTTGCCTATCTCAGGGTGTTTTAAGACCTGCACAATCTTTTCGGCAAATCCCTTTGTATCCTGAGGGTCAAGCAGAAATCCATTTTCACCATCTTTTATCTGCAAAGGTATTCCGCCTACATTTGAGGCGATGACAGGTTTTTCCTTCCAGAGTGCCTCTGTGATAGCAAGGCAAAAGCCTTCCTTTATAGATTTCTGGACAATCACATCGGCAAACCTTTGAATTGCATTTACCAGAATATTATTATTACCTATAACAAATATTATATCTCCTGTATCTACCCATTTTTTTGCTTTATTATATACCTTCCTATATATGTCCATTGATTCAGGGTCATCTGATGCTGAACTATAACAATATACAAGTCTGCAATCTATTTCTTCTTTTACATACTTAAAAACTTCAAGTAAGCCTTCAGGGTCTTTCCATCTATCCATCCTTGATACCTGAGCAATCACAGGTTTATCCATAGGTATATTAGATTTTTTAATGTATTTTAACATATCGTTTTCAGATAATTCCTTATTTTTGAGCGAAAGGGGGTCAATTGCAGGATATACAATCTTCTGTTCTACAGGGAGTCCTTTTTTTATATATCTTTTACTTGAAAATATCACTGCATCATATCTGAGAATAAAATTTTCGACATAATCCCATAATTCTTTATTGGGATTTGAAAGGTCAATATGACATCGCCATATCCACGGCTGTCTTTTTCTGTAAAATTTTACAAGTGCCAATGGTTGAGGGTCATGTATAAACACACAATCGTGGTCTATATGTGTATAGGTGGAGAAATTTTCATTTGTCTGGAGATATAACTGCTTTTTCATCTCAGAGAGATTTATATTCCCTCCCTGAAGCGCATTGTGAAATTTTTTTGTTATTGTAAAAAAATCAGGATTTCCATGTAAAATTCTCCACCCTGCCTCCAGCCCAATATCATTCATCAATGGGACAAGAGATGTTAACATTTCCGCAACTCCCCCTCCCTGAAATGTAGAATTTATATGTAATATATGCTTGCCATAAAGTCTCCTTGCCTTTCTATAGATGTTTGATATTACTTCATCTCCTACAATCTCTCTGTAATCTTCCAGGCTTCTTCTCATTAAAACCTCCTATTTTTTTTGCCAGTATTGTCAAAAATCTTTAGTGGATTTTTCCCCACCCCGTTAGATGTTTACTATCTAATAGGGTAAATCCACTGGTTTTGATATAGTTATCAATTTTTTGCCTGCTTGTGCGTAACCTTACGCAGACAGACTTGCGTTGCCCCCAATAAGTGTAAGTAGTGTCACAGAGTCAAGCACCGTCCCCAATAAAACAATCAATTTTTTGCCTGCTTGTGCGTAACCTTACGCAGACAGACTTGCGTTGCCCCCAATAAGTGTAAGTAGTGTCACAGAGTCAAGCACCGTCCCCAATAAAACAAGCACCGTCCCCAATAAAAATTTTTCTCACTACCATACCTTGCCCATTTCTTTTAATAATGCTCTAACCTCAATGTATGAAGGGATATTGAACTTTGCCTTTGAAATACCTACTCCTACCTTGATTGAGTATGCCCATTCTGGTAAGACTTCAACGACTTCTTCATCTGTCCAATCATCACCAATTGCCAATACAAAGTCCCATTTGCTGTCAGAGAGCCATTTTAAGACACCCCTTCCTTTACT
>WFRC01000153.1 GCA_015486685.1 Caldifarciminota bacterium | reverse complement strand
GTTTATACCGCCAAAAACAGCTGTATAAGCACCTCCAAGTCCCATAATCCTTGCAGATGCTGGCATATTTAAGGCATCCATTCCACCATAACCAAAGATAGAAATGCTTAAAACTGCTGATAATAAAATTTTTCTCATATCGCCTCCTTTGTTTAATAAGTAAGAAGTAGGAACTGAGAAGTAGGAAGTAAAAATCGTCAATCGTAAATCGTTATTCGGGAAAACAGCAGAAGAAAGTATACCTTTTATTTCATTTCCTCTCACGATTTACGCCTTACGCCTCACGGTTGTTTTTATTCACTTCCACATTCGCAATTCCCACTTTTTGGGATAGTAGCCGTCTTTATGTTAAAAATTGTCACAGAGTCAAGCACCGTCCCCAATAAGTTATTCAGAGTCAAGCACCGTCCCCAATAAGTTATTCAACGGTAACACTCTTTGCCAGATTTCTTGGTTTATCTACATCGTATCCCTTTTTTGCTGCTACATAATATGCAAATAGTTGCATAGGTAATGCAGTCAAAATGGGGGATATTTCTTCGTCTACATCTGGTATATATATTACATCTTCTGCAATTTCTTTTATTCTTTCATCTCCCTCTGTTGCAATTGCTATGATTCTCCCCTTTCTTGCCTTAACTTCTTCAAGATTGCTCATCATCTTGTCGTATACGGAAGAATTGGTTACAACAGCAAATACAGGTGTATTTTCATCAATAAGTGCGATAGGTCCATGCTTCATTTCACCTGCCGGATATCCGGTCGCGTGGATATATGAAATTTCTTTCAATTTCAAGGCACCTTCAAGGGCAGATGGGTAATTTATACCCCTTCCAAGAAATAGAAAATTCTTTGCTGAAAGATATTTCTCCGAAATTTTTTCTATCTCCCCTTTTTTCTCCAGCACCTTTTCCATCTTGTCGGGCAATTCTTTTAGCTTATTTATCCTTTTCTCCACAATGTTGTCTCCTAATGTCCACTTTATGCGTGCAAGATAAAGCGAAAATAGATATAGTGAAAATATTTCGGCTGTGTATGCCTTTGTTGATGCTACACCTATTTCAGGTCCTGCATTTATATATATAGCATTATCTGATTCCCTTGCAATGGTGCTGTTTCTGACATTTACGAATGAAAGTATTTTCAAAAATTTTGCCTTTGCCTCTCTCACCCCTGCAAGTGTATCCGCAGTTTCCCCTGATTGACTTACGGCAACTACAAGGGTCTCCCCGCTAACAACAGGATTTCTATATCTGAATTCAGATGATATATCTATCTCTGTATGTATCCTTGCTATATCCTCTAATAGGTATTTTGCGACATAACCTGCATGCCAGGAAGTTCCGCAAGCCTGAATGATAATCCTTGTTATGCTTGCAAGTTCAGACGAACTCATTTTGAATTTCTCACCCAGATTTATACTATTATTTGTCCACTTATCCTTTATATTATCTCTGATTACATCAGGCTGTTCCATTATTTCCTTTAACATAAAATGCGGATATCCCTTTTTGTCCAGAATTTCCATCGCAATATCAATCTTCTCAGGCTCTTTTTTTATTTCCTTTCCATCCAGATTATATACCTTAACATCGTTCTGGGTAATAAGTGATACCTGCCCTTCTTCTAAAATGATGATTTTCTTTGTATGTCCTGCAAGTGCAGGAATATCAGATGCAATGAAATTTTCATTTTCTCCAATTCCTATAATTAGGGGACTCCCCTTCCTTGCTGCTATAATCTTGCCAGGGTCATCAACAGAGATAACAGCGATGGCAAAACTTCCTTCCAATTCTTTCATACTTTTTATCACTGCATCAAGGAGATTGCCCTGAAAATTTTCTTCAATCAGATGTGGAATTACCTCAGTATCTGTGTTTGATTTGAATATATGCATTGATTTTATAAGTTTTTCCCTCAAAACATAAGCATTTTCAATAATACCATTGTGGACTACAGCAATTTTTGACTTACAATCAAGATGGGGATGTGCATTTATAGATGTAGGTTCACCATGCGTTGCCCATCTCGTATGCCCTATGCCAACATTTCCCGATATAGGTGTTTTATCTACTAACTCCTGGAGTTGCATCAATCTGCCTGTTGTCTTTCTTAAATCAATCTCACCGCCATTTAATACAGCAATCCCACAGGAATCATAACCCCTGTATTCCAATTTCCAGAGGCCGGCAAGAAGAACACTTGCAACATCTTTATCTCCAATATAACCAACAATTCCACACATTAGATCTCCTCCATAACATTTTTTACCGTATTTATCATTTTATCCGCCTCTTTTTGGGTTTTTGCCTCGGCGATAATCCTTATAAGAGGTTCTGTCCCGGATTTCCTGATGTGAAGCCATGATGAACTCCCAATATACTTTATACCATCATCCCTGTTTATCTTACCATCAGAAAACTGCCTTTCTATTTCATCAAAAATTTTTTTCTCCTGTATGGTTTCAGAAAACCTGATAATCTCTTTTCTGATATGATATTGAGGCACATCTTCCATAAGTTTACTTACAGATTTATCCTGTTCAAGTATATATTGGAGAATTAGAGACATACCTGCCACTGCATCCCTTGTATATTGAATATCCGGTAAAATAACACCTCCATTTCCTTCTCCTCCAATAACTGCGCCCATTTCCTTCATTTTTCTGACCACATTTGCTTCACCAACCTTTGACCTATAAATGTCCACATTATATAACTTTGCTACATCATCCATTGCCATTGTTGTAGAAAGGTTGACTACCACAGGTCCCCTCTTTTTTTCAAGATAAAATTTTGATGCCAATACAATTGTATATTCTTCGCCAATAGGTTTACCTTTATTGTCCACTATGGATAATCTGTCACCGTCCGCATCTGTTGCAAAGCCAATATCTGCATCTCTTTCTTTTACTGCTTTACCCAGTTCTGTCAGATTTTCAGGTCTTGGTTCAGGCGGCCTGCGGAAATATCCGAGATTCTCGCAATTAACCGTCGAAACCTCACAACCCAATCCCCTGAGAAATTCGGGATATGCAAGGTAGGATGCACCGTCGCTGCAATCCATTACAACCTTAAACCTCCTTTTCCTTATACCTTCTACATCAATGAAAGGATGAGAGAGAACGCCTTCTATATGCCTTCTTATCCCGTTTCCATCCTGATTTAGTTTCCCTATTCCCTGCCAATCTTTATATGAAGGAGAATTTGACTCAAAAATTTCCCGTAAATGTCCACTTTCTTTATTATTAAGAAAAATACCATCCCGAGATATAAATTTCATTGCATTCCATTCAATAGGATTATGGCTTGCAGTAATCGCTATACCTCCATTCGCTTTCATCTTTTTTACATTGTAAAGTACCGATGGGGTAGGTAATATTCCCAGGTCAATGACATTCGCACCTGTGGAGACAATGCCTGAAATAACCGCATTTTTGACCATATCTCCTGATATTCTTGTATCTCTACCAATCAAAATATTGCCACCTGCAATAGTTCCAAAAGCAGCGGCATACCTTGTAATTATATCAGGTGTCAATCCATCTCCCACGATGCCTCTTACCCCGGATACACTAATTATTAGCATATAATCTTTCCCCTTTTTTTAATGACAAAAACTCCGAGACCTTTTCTTTCAATTGCTCTATACCCTTACCCGTTTTTGCAGAAATAAATACAGCATCGGGAAATTTAGAGTATGCTATGTTGAGATTTATATCATCATACGCCCTGTCTATCTTATTAAACACAATGATTTTAGGAAGTTTATCCGCCGATAAATCACTCAGAATTCTTTCTGTTTCATTTAGTTGCATCATAAATTGGGGGTCAGAAACATCTACTACAATAAGGCGTAAATCAGCGGTTATTGCCTCTTTAAGTGTTGCATAAAATGAAGCAATCAATTGCGTAGGTATATTTCTTATAAAACCTATTGTGTCAACAAGGATAATCTTCATATCCTCACCAATATATAAAAGTCCTTTTTTTGAATCAAGCGTTGCAAATAATTTATCATCAACAAATTGATGTGTATGTGTTAATTTATTCAATAATGTGGATTTACCTGCATTCGTATATCCAACAATGGCTACAAGGAAAAATGCCTTTCTACTTTTTTTCTGCACTGTCCTTACATTTTTATAAATATCCAATTTTCTTTCAAGTACCCTTATTCTCTCTTTTATTCTCCTTCTGTCAATCTCAAGTTTTTGTTCACCAGGTCCCCTTGTTCCAATGCCTCCACCGAGTCGAGACAATTCTACGCCCTTATGATGTAATCTGGGAAGACGGAATTTTAATTGTGCAAGTTCTACCTCAATCTTCGCTATTCTTGTTTTTGCATGTAATGCAAATATATCTAATATTACATCCCTTCTATCTACTACTTTCTTTCCAATCTCATTTCCAAGATTTCTGAGTTGCACAGGCGATAGAGCCTCATCCACCGCAAGGGTATCTATATCAAACCTTTCCATAATCTCTTTAATTTCTTGCACCTTACCTTTGCCAATAAAAAATGCGGCATCGGGGGTATCCCTTCTCTGAATAATCTTTTCGACAACCTCACCACCTGCTGTTTTAATCAGAGAAGAGAGTTCTTCAAGGGAGTACATCTTCGTTTCTCTTTGCCCTGGCATCTGTATAAAACCAATCAATAACACCCTTTCTTTATCTTTTATTGTTTTTTCCATTATAACTGGATATTAAGAAAAATATTAAAAAAATCAAGGATTTTTTTATGCTACTGCAAGAACTATTGCCGAGATAGATTTTGCCCCTTCTTTCAAAATTTCCTTTGCTATAGCATTTAATGTAGCGCCCGTTGTAGTTACATCGTCAACAAGCAGGATATTTTTGCCTTTGACATTTTTTATAACCTTAAATGCACCTTCTACATTCTTAATCCTATCATCATACTCATTCATTAAAGCCTGACTTCTTGTATATCTAATTCTTTTAACAAGATTTTCATATTCTATTCCTGTCCCCTTGGATAATCCACGCGCAAGGATTTCACTCTGGTTGTATCCCCTTTCTCTAAATTTAACACGGTGCAGTGGGACAGGGGTAATAACATCCGCATTATGCAGCACAACCGCTGAGTTGAATGTTGAGACAAGCAAATTTGAAAGCCTCTTTCCAAGTGATAACTTTCTTTTATACTTAAAGAGATGGATAATTGTGCGTAAAGGCTCATCAAATATACCAATACCTCTTATATAGTTTAAGGATAAAGGGGTTTCTTTGCATCTTTTACAGATTGTATCCTCATTATTTGACAAGGGTTTACCGCATTTTTGGCAAAACGGGATAGGTGTAGGTAAAATTTCGTCAAAACACTCATTGCATACCACCCTTGCTCCATTCAAAGGTTCTTTACAGATAGCACAGTATGGAGGATATATAAAATCTAATAAGGGCTTAAATATCTGATTTACGATAGTTGACACTTTTCTATTCGTTTACTCATAAATAACACCTCTTCTATTGTTTATTTCTTTTCCCATAAAATAAATATAACATATTCTTTGTAATCGTCAACACAATTTTTTATATTTATCTATCATTTTAACCTTTAAAAAAACGGGCAGGAGAATATCCTGCCCATAAGATAGACTTTCAATCTACTTTACTGATTTCCTGAGTTCACTGCCAGGTCTGAATACGGGAACCTTCTTCGCGGGAACCTTGATAATCTGCTGTGTCCTCGGATTCCTTGCCTTTCTGGCCGCCCTCTTCCTTACTGTGAATGTGCCAAATCCTACAAATGTTACCTTCTCGCCCTTCTTTAATGACTTCGTTATCGTAGTTAT
>WFRC01000152.1 GCA_015486685.1 Caldifarciminota bacterium | reverse complement strand
GTGCCTGCCGAGGAGGAAGAGATTAAAATTGGAAATTTTAGGATTACAATAATTGACGGTGATGAGAAGAGGATTAAAAAAGCAAGAATAGAAGTAATAAAATAGATGATGAGTAAATGTGTGAATGAGTAAAGGATTAACAAACGTGTTCGTGATGGTGACTCGTGAAAAACGAAATAAACGAAAGAAGTGAACACGATTCACGGACACGTTTCACGTTCTTTATCATTTTGGAGTGCAGAAGCTTGCTTCTACGTAGTTTGGAGTGCATTCACCGTGTGAATGCGTTGTTAATCTGTCAAATCCGCATTCTCACTTCCGCATTCCGCATTGTTATTTTTGGCGGTAGGCGGTCAGCGTGCTTACTTCTCAGTTCCTACTTCTTACTTCCCAGTTTATCTGGGAGTATGGAGTGCATTCACCGTATGAATACTGTCATTGCGAGCGACCAACGGGAGCGTGGCAATCTCACAGGATGGGTGGAAAAGTTTCCTCTTCATTTCCCTCCCTTGATGGGAGGGATTAAGGGAGGGTGAAAGTTTTTACAATTAACGAATTACGATTAACAAATTTTCCCTTGATTTTTTCTCTTAATTTATTATGATAATGGAAAAGGAGGTATGATGAGAAAGTTTTCAATATTTTTCCTTGTTTCTTTGACACTCTTCTCTTTTGAGAGAATGACAGTGGCACTATTTGACATCACCCCTGTGGATGTGGAACCAGCAGTTACAAAGGAGTTTGCCGCATATCTGAGTTCAGCCCTCACTGCCTCTAACAAATTCTACAATGTGGAGAGAAGCGAGATGGAGAAGATATTCAAGGAGCAGGCTCTCCAGATGACAGGGTGCACATCCGATGCCTGTGCCAGTGAACTGGGAAAACTCGTTGGTGCAGAAAAGGTAATAGTTGGGGAGATGATAAAGAAAAACAAGGGATTTTTCCTTTCCATAAGGGTTGTGAATGTCTATACAGGAAGAAGGGAACTTGAAATACCCATTTCAGCCAGAAGTGAATCTGATTTTGAGCAGATAGCGAAGACCGTTGTTGAGAAGATTGGGAAAATGGTGAAGGTAGAACCTGCAATTGTGGGATTTCTGAAGGGGAATCCCGTATTTGATGCAGGTTCTGAACTGGGGATAAATTCCGGGGATGAACTTGAGATATACAGGATTAAACAGGTGGTGAAGGACTCTGAGACAGGTAAGGTGTTATACAGGGATATTGAGGTGATAGGTAGGGTGAGAGTTATAAATGTTAAACCCGATGCCTCTGTGGGTAAGATACTGGAAAAAGAGAAGGATTTTGTTGAGGGGGATTATGCACGCACCATTACAGGAGGTGGAATTGACTGGAAACCTCCATCAATCTCTCATACCCCTGTAAAAGAGGTAAATTTTGGTAAGGATATTGTAATAAATGCAGAGATTACGGACAAAAGTCCATTTGAGGCAAGTGTCTATTTCAAACCCGAAGGAAAAAAATCATATTTTCGCGTTCCACTTCTTAAATCAGAAGGGGATAAATATGTGGGGAGGATACCAAAAAATTATATTTCTCCTGAGGGGCTTGTATACTACATAAAGGCATCCGATAGTCTCGGGAATGCCCGCTCATTCTTTAATCCTGAAAATAAGCCCTTCAGGGTAAAGGTGATAGACAATTCTCCCCCTGTAATAACGCATATACCCATAAAGAGGGCAATTATAGGAAGGGATATAAAAATAAAAGTGGACGCAAAGGATAATGTAAAGGTAAAATCTGTGCTGTGTTATTTCCGCAGGAGTAAAGGTAATTATACACTTATTCCACTTACAAAGACTTCAGGCAATAAATATAAAGGTATTATAAAGGGTGAAAATGTAAAGGAGCCATTCCTGGAGTATTATCTTGAGGCAGTGGATACAGGAGGGAATAAATCGCACTGGCATTCAGACAAGAAGCCTCTCAGGGTAGCACTGGGAAAACCTTCATCAAAACTTCCGTGGATTATAGGAACGACAGGTGCAGCAGTGATTGTGGGAAGCATATATTTCCTCTCAGGTGGTGGTTCTTCGCCCTCTGATACACTTTCAAGTCCACCGCAATGGCCATAATAAATACGTTGACCGCTAAGTCTGTGCCAAAACCCCTATTCTGTCATTGCGAGCGACCAACGGGAGCGTGGCAATCTCACAGGTGGGGAGGTGTAATTCTGGAGTGCATTCACCGTGTGAATGCGTCGTTAATCTGTTGTTTGTTGTTTTTACGATTAACGAAAAAATTTGCAATTTGAAATGTTTGTGAAACAACAAAGGAGGTGAAATGTGGCTATTCAACAGAGTTTAGATCTTAAAAAGATATCACAGGAACTTTCCATAGAACCTGATATTCTGCTGAAAGAGGGTGTATATTTCTATCTTGAAAAAGAGATGAAACTTGCGGAAGAGGATATAAAGATAATAAGTGATAGATACCATACAAACACCCCAGAGCAACTGGAAAAACAAATAAAAGAGGGAAAAATCCCCTCCCATCCTGTATGGGAGGACCTCATTCAGTGGGAGAATCTTCTGGAATATATAAAAAAGATAAAAAAACTTATGAAAGGATTAAATGCAGGAACTTTACAAAAAATTCACTGAAATCGCAACAAAAGAAATAGGAAAATTCATTGTGGACATTAGAATTATATCTTCCAGGGAAAGCAAAGGTTCTGTGAAACTCAGATGTTATCTCAAAGATTCTTCTTTTATAGATATTTATGTATCACAAAGTGGAAAATTCTCTTTTCATCTGGAAAGGAGAATGGTTGACGGTATATTCTACAGAGTTGATAATGCACCAGACCATCCTGAAATAGAAACCTTTCCCTATCACCTTCATTCGGGAAATGAGGAGAATATCCAGAAGTTTAAGAAGGGGAAGGATATATATGAAGATTTCAGAAATTTTCTTAGACTTGTAAAGAAAAGGTTATAGATATGGTGAAAATATATAAATATTTGCAAATAAGGAGGTGAAAAATGAAATTAAAAGAGGCAAAGAAAAAATATGAAGGGAACTGGATTGCCTTTCTTATAAAGAGCAATGGCGATAATCCAGAAGGAGAGGTTTTGGATTACGATAAAGATAAATCTGCACTTCAAGAACGCCTCCGACAAAAAAATGTGAAAGAAGCCTATATCACATATGCAGGTAGTTATATTAAGGCAGGATATGAGGTAATGTTCTGATGAAGATGCCTCTTGGTATTCCAATTATTCTGGAAAGGGTGCAAGTAGAAGGTCCTGATGCAGTAAGAGAAATAGACTTGATAATGGATACAGGAGCACGATTTACCTCACTCAGTTGGGATACACTTAAAGACATTGGATATGACCCTGCTGTAATAGACACAAGAGTAAAAATAATTACTGCAAACGGAATAATTGAGGCTCCCCTTGTCAAAATTAAAAAGTTGTGTGTGGGAGACTTATGTGTAGAAAATACAGAGGTAATTGCTCTTACAGTTCCCCAGTTAGTAGAGGTTGAAGGCTTACTCGGACTGAATTACCTCTCCCATTTTACCACCTTAATAGATTATAAGAAAGGAGTGCTTGAAATTGTGTAAGTTGACAATCAGGAAGGAAATGATTATTATAGAAATGAGTGGATGAGTTTATAGGGTTAGTAGAGTTTATGGAGTTAAAAAAGAGAAAAGAGTGTTAAAAGTTGAAAGTTAAGAAAAAGATTAGTTATTTGCCTTCGGCGTTATTACACTTTAAGTGGGAAGTGAAAACTAAGAAGTGAGAAGTTGAAAGTTGAAAGTTAAAGGTTCAAGGTGAAAAACAACAAAAGGAACGAAATGAACGAAAAAAATGAGATTGCTTCACGAGACAAATAGCAAGCAAGAAAAGTTTGCAATGACACTTTTTACTGCTCATGTTGTTTATTATTTTTGGCGGAAAGCGGTTAGCGGTAGGCGGTCAGCGTCTTTTTGCTAACGGCTGTTCGTGAAACAAACAAAGGAGGTGAAATGAATAAATATAGAAATAAACAGAGATTGATGGAATTCACAATTCACAAGACTGACTCCAGGGGTTTCTGCTTACGGCTGATTTTCCCCTTTTTCCTCCTCCCCGCAACCCTTTTTGGGACAATAACATTCCAGAAAACCTACGGAGGCACATCTAATGATTACGGCGAGTCCGTTCAACAAACCGCAGATGGTGGATATATCATTACGGGAGCCACATACTCCTATGGTGCAGGCTACGATGATGTTTACCTGATAAAAACAAACTCATCGGGGAATACACTATTGGAGACTGTGAAGGTAGTTACAACGATGGAAGTAGACCAAAAAACACTTAACAAAATCAATAATTCAAATAAAATGTTAATGAAGGATATCAATCGAAATTTAAAAACAATGGAGAAGCCATGCATCAGATTCTGATTATTTTATTGTCCATGTTATTTGGAGCTTGTGTTAATTATCTACTTGAAAGACTAAAGAAAAAACAACAGTCTAAAGAAGAAAGGCAGGAATATACTGAAGGATTATTTAGGGAAATGTTAGAAAATTTTTCTGACCTTGATATGTTTGATAATCGGACAATTCTAAAGCCACTTCACACCGAAGTATGTAAAAATTGGCTTAAAAAATATACTATATCACTTGGTGATATATGGAGGAGTGTAGAAGAATATAATAAGAAAATAGAGGAATTGGAGCACCAAAAAGACAACAAAGAAAGTATTAACAATAAAATTTTTGAAATTAGGACTGCAATTTATAAAGTGTATGCTCATATTAAAGAAAAGAAATTGCATTTCCGAATAGGGGTTATAAATGATAGAAGAGCACTATCAAAATGGGGGGTAATGCCTCCCGGATATTATCTTGAGAGATTGAAAAAGTGTAATATAGAGGTACATTATATCTCCATCAAACAACTTTTCAGCCAGCAATTATGGAAATTTGATTGTGTGATAAATCCCTACGGAGAATTCTTTTATACTTTGAATACAAGGGATATACAGGGCGATACTCCTTGTAAATCAAAAGTTGTAAAAATTCTAAAAAATTTTATAGAGAAGGGCGGAATTTGGGTGCATACGGGAGGTTTCCCGTTTCACGATGTTTATAATATTAAAACAGGTAATTCGCTTCCGATAGAGTTAACTACTTGTTTGGATTTGGAAATCAAAAGAGGCAAACAAGGAAAGGTAATTATTTCGGATAAAGGATTATCTGTAATTGGACATGAAACCTTTTCGTTTGAAAGGGCATATAGAACCCTTTCAAATGCCACGGAGGTATTGGCTGAAATAGATTCAAATGGGGAAAGAATGGGTGCTATTTTAGGTTATAAAAAAATAGGAAAAGGGATATTTGTTCATTATGGTGGTATGCATAAGTTAACGGATTCTCTTAACGAACGCAAAAAGGTGGCAGAAAAACTTATTTTGATTGTAAAGTATTTAGCATTTAAATATGAATACTATAAACACTGGAAAGAGGACTCAGATGAAATATTTTAGATTTATAGAATCAAGCATCTTCTTTGCAGTAATTCCTATATCTGAAAAAGATAGAGAGAGGATGAAAGAGAAAAATACGTGCCACGTTGACGGTCAACAGCTTACAACGAAAAAGAATGCATTGACTTTTATGGAGAAAATGCTTATTGTATAATATAAGAATAAGGAGGTGAAATGAATAAATACAGGAATAAACAGAGGTTGATGGAATTCACAATTCACAAGACTGACCCCAGGGGTTTCTGCTTACGGCTGATTTTTCCCTTTTTCTTCCTCCCCGCAACCCTTTTTGGGACAATAATATTCCAGAAGACCTATGGAGGCACTTCCTATGATTATGGTGAGTCTGTCCAGCAGACCACAGATGGTGGATATATTATTGCAGGCTGGACATACTCCTATGGTGCAGGTAGTTATGATGTCTACATTATAAAGATAGATGCTCAGGGTGATACCTTATGGACAAGGACTTATGGAGGCACTGATTATGATTATGGCTATTCAGTCCAGCAGGCCACAGATGGAGGATATATCATTGCAGGCGGGACAGGGTCCTATGATGCAGGCTATACGGATGTTTACCTGATAAAGACAGATGCTCAGGGTGATACCTTATGGACAAGGACTTATGGAGGCACTGATTATGATTATGGCTATTCAGTCCAGCAGACCACAGATGGAGGATATATCATTGCAGGCTGGACAGCGTCCTATGGTGCAGGTGGTTATGATGTCTACCTGATAAAGACAGATGCTCAGGGTGATACCTTATGGACAAGGACTTATGGAGGCACTGATTATGATTATAGCTATTCAGTTCAGCAGACCACAGATGGTGGATATATCATTGCAGGCTTTACAGGGTCCTATGGTGCAAATCCTGATAGCACGAGCGATATTTGGCTTATAAAGACAGATTCCTTGGGTGATACCCTCTGGACCAAAACATATGGGGGTACTTCTGATGATCACGGCCTTTCTGTCCAGCAGACCACAGATGGTGGTTATATCATAGCAGGTGTTACAAACTCCTATGGTGCAGGTGGTTATGATGTCTACCTGATAAAGACAGATGCTCAGGGTGATACCTTATGGACAAGGACCTATGGAGGCACTGATTATGATTGTGGTTCTTCAGTCCAGCAGACCACAGATGGTGGATATATCATTGCAGGCAGCACAGGGTCCTATGGTGCAGGCAATTCGGATGTCTATCTTATAAAAACAGACTCATTGGGTGATACCTTATGGACAAGGACCTATGGAGGCACTGATTATGATTGTGGTTCTTCAGTCCAGCAGACCACAGATGGTGGTTATATCATAGCAGGTGTTACAAACTCCTATGGTGCAGGTGGTTATGATGTCTACCTTATAAAGACAGATGAAAATGGGAATATAGATAATACACCGCCCTCTTCTCCTCAGAGTCTCACTGCCAATGGTTCAAATCCATCTCCATGGACGAATAATTCAAAGTTTGTGCTCAACTGGACAAATCCATCAGATGAATCAGGTATAGCAAAGGCATTATATAAATTGAGCTCAGCGCCTATCTCAAATTATGATACAACAGGTTCATTTTCTCCAAATCCTCCAGATTCTGTGGTAATAACAACAGAAGGAGTTACTCCTCTTTATCTCTGGCTTGAGGATGGTGCGGGGAATGTGGATTATAACAACAATGCATCTGTGGATTTGAGATATGACAATACTCCACCCCAAATCTCCCATTCCCCCATTACAAATGCAAATCAGGGGAATGATGTGTCTATATCTGCAAATATTACAGATGTGAGCGGTATTGCACAGGCAAGGGTATATTACAAAAGGGGTGGGGATGCAGGATATTCTTATGCGGGAATGATAAAAAGTGGGGGGACATTCACAGGCTCCATTCCCGGAGCAGCGGTTACAATCAGAGGGGTAGAATATTATATAGAGGCAACTGATTCATCAGGGAATACAGGAAGATATCCATCTTCTGGTGCATTTGGTATCAGGGTGAAAACAAATAATGAATCAAGACCTGTTGAGGTGTATGGTTCTGAACAGAATGCATACAGAATAATCTCTATTCCCCTTATACTTGATAACCCCGACCCTCATAATGTGCTTGAGGATGATTTTGGTGGCTATGATGAGACAAAATGGAGGTTCTGTGAATGGAAGGATGGAAGATGGGTGTTTCTGGATGACTCCGGTATATCCCGATTTTCACCGGGAAAGGGATTTTTCCTGATTGTGAGGGATGCAGGGAAGACAATAACTACAGGTTCGGGAATGGGGCTACCACAGGATACAACCTTCTATATCCCCCTTCAATCAGGATGGAACCTCATTGGAAATCCTTTCGCATTTGAGATACCGGACAGTTTTCTCTCCCTTGAGAATGGGGAACAACTTGTGATTTATTCATATAAAGGGAGTTGGGATATTGTCCATTCCATTCTCCCGTTTGAGGGTTATGCAGTGAAGGTGCAAGACTCCACAAATCTGATAGTAAAACCGGAAGGGGGTTCTCATAAAGGCAGCAGTTCTTCCTTTTCGCCAACGGCTATCGGCAAACCGCCATCGGCTGTCGTTATCATCGCCACCTGCGAATCCGCAAGGGATGAGATAAACTACATAGGCACTGCTGAGGATGCAAAGGTGGGGAAGGATAGGTATGATTTATACGAGCCACCACCGGTGGGTGAGTATGTTTCTCTATATTTTCCCCACAAAGACTGGGGTAAATATGCGGATAATTATACCACGGATATAAGACCCAAACTGGGAGATTTTGATTTTGAGGTAAAGACAAATATACTAAATTCAACGGTGCAACTTGCGTTCACAATGGATATACCCGAAACAACAAAGGTATATCTTCAGGATAAAGATTTGAATATATATCAGGACATAAGAGAAAAATCTACCTATTCATTCCCATCAGGGAAAAATGTAAGGCACTTCTCCCTTGTCTTTGGAAAGGACATCCCATTACCAGAGAGGACGACCCTCTATGCCTTTCCCAGCATCTTTGCACATTCTACACTAATCACCTACACAATTCCTCCTGTTAGCAGTGGGCTGTCAGTGATGAGCGTAAAAATCTATGACCTTACAGGAAGGCTTATAAACACAATTGATGAAGGGAAGAAAAAGGCAGGCACATATACAGTCTTATGGGATGGTAAAGATAATATGCACCACTCAATCCCATCAGGCATCTACTTCGTCCATCTCAAGGTGGAGAATAATATCCTGACAAAGAAAATTGTGCTTATGAGATAATGAGTTGATGAGTTTATAGAGTTAGTAGAGTTTATGGAGTTAAATAAGTGAGAAGTGGGAACTAAGAAATAGGAAGTGATAAAGAGAGCCGAGAGCCGATTGCCGATGACAGAAAGACGCTTACCGCTATCCGCTTGCCGCTGACCGCTAAAAGGATATTTGCCAGATTGATGTAGGAGGGGCTTCCTAGCCCCGATTACCTTACCAAAAACGGTGATACGATGATATGGTGATACGGAAAAAGATAGGTTAAGGTTTAGGTTGAGGTTAAGAAAAGATTAGTGAATAGTGCCTGGTGCTTCGTGCTTAGTTGAAAAAAGGTCAGGGGTAAGAGGCAAGAGGTAATAGGTAAGGGGCGATAGGAAGTGAATGAGTAAAGAATTAACAAACGTGTTCGTGATGGTGATTCGTGATTAACGAAATAAACGAGACAGACGAGATAGACTAAATAGATTTATCCCGTGAAATGTGAAACTATTTCACAGGGACTAAACAAACGAAAATAACGAAATAAACGAAACAAACGAGATAAACGAAATGAACGAGGGAGGTTTTTTATATCAATGACTGTAAGAACTACAATTAAGGATATATTATTTATAGTAGTTGGGACGGCGATGGCTGGTGCTGCATATGCCTTTTTTATTATTCCTCAAAAGATTGTTCCAGGT
>WFRC01000151.1 GCA_015486685.1 Caldifarciminota bacterium | reverse complement strand
CAGGAAACTGCCATGCAAGGGTAATACCCAATTTTGCCCTCTCTGTAACGGAAAATTTTGTTATATCCTTACCATCAAATATAATTCTACCCGATGTCGGTTTATAATCTGATATACCCATTATCATTGAAGCAAGGGTTGTTTTTCCTGTTCCGTTTACCCCAACAATAGAGTGAATTTCATTCTCCCTGACCCTTAAATTTATGCCCTTTAATATCTTTTTATCTCTGATTTTGTAATGTACATCCTT
This sequence comes from Caldifarciminota bacterium, assembly GCA_015486685.1. GTDB lineage: Bacteria > Hydrothermota > UBA3072 > WFRC01 > WFRC01 > WFRC01. The sequence goes on along the minus strand of WFRC01000151.1, from coordinate 5,421 downwards.
CATTTCAAGTAGAATATCACCCATTTTATTACCTCCTTTTAATCTGGAAATTTTTAGGCAGAAAATTCCAAAAAAAATTCCAACTTTGTAAATCTCGCTAAAGATTTCCTCTTCATATCCAACATACAACCAATATAGTTAATATCCCCATAAAAAAACTTTGGTTCTTTTTCTCCTTACACTTACCGCTTAAAGTCTTACCGCCTTTTTCATCTTATCTTTAACTAAGTACATTTCTCAGTGAGTAAACCGACGATTTAAATCCTCGGTTCAAAAAAACAATTAAGACCTAAATTGAGCCATTACTTAGGTTTAGAGTATTTTCTGATATATTTTTCATTAAATCAACGCCGATAATTTTTCACTAGTGTTTCACACATTTTATAATACCTCTCAGCCGATGCTTCCCAACTAAATCTTTCAGCAAACTTTCTGCCTCTTTTACCAAGATTTTGTCTAAGCGATGCATTATCTAAAAGTTTCTCCATTGCTTTCGCCAGGTCATCTGGGTCTTCTGGCTTTACTATTAAACCCGTTTCTCCATGAACGATGGCTTCACTGAGACCCTCAACTTGCGTACCGACAACTGCTTTACCGCAAGCGGATGATTCAATTGCAACAATACCAAAGCCTTCAAATCTTGAAGGCATACAAATGAAAAGTGATTCGCTTATAAATTTAACTTTTTCTTTTTCAGAAACAAAACCTAACATCTTAATTTGATTTCTACAATCTGTATTTTCTATCATTTCCTTTAATTTTAATTCATCCTTACCGGAACCTATGAGTATTAGTTGAACATCTTTATGCTTCTTTGAAACATTTTCGAACGCCTTGATAAGTATATCCAATCCCTTATGATATATGTCATATCTTCCAAGATATAATATATAATTCTTTTCTGTGGGTTTAATATTAAATAAATTTTTATCTATTCCACTGTAAATAATGTCACTCCTACATTTGTTAAAAATCCTTTTTCCCTTTTCTGCAATAACTACACATCTTTTAGATACATTCATATAAAGCCTTTCAGATATATAGGGGAAAATCCCAAGAATACCCTTATATTTAATGAAACTTCTTCCAATATAGTCAAAGAGAACAATTACAACGGGTTTATTTTTTACAAAAAATGGTAAAAAAACGGGCGAATAATGCGAAACTGCCTCTATATATATATCTGCTCTTTCCTTAAATAAATATTTAATAGCCCCTATAATATAAGATAACCTGCTTATAAGATAAGAATTTCCAATCCCAACGCGGACATACTTTACACCATCAATAATTTCTTCTCTTTTTGCACCTTTATAATAACCTGATACGATTACTACATCAAGTTTGTCAGATAATAAAGAGTATATTTTGTGCGTATAAACAATACCACCACCTCTACCCAGAAAAGCGTTGTTCAAGTCACCATAAATGAAATGTATGACTTTCACAGGTTAAAATTCCTTATCGTAAATGTAAAGGTTTTTACCACAAATGTAATACCTAAATTGAGTGATTCTTTTATCATAATTAAAAATAAGAACTTTTTTATTTTAGTCAAGCCTAAAAATACATCTTTTTCAATTTAGGTGATTTTTATCCGTTTCCAAATGAAAGAGGAGGGAATTTTTGCGTTTTTAATGATATTTCATACAGACTTCACCCTTGACTTTCCCATTTATCTTCGTATTTTTTTAATTATGAAACGATTTGATGTTATTGTAATAGGTGCCGGACACGCTGGTATTGAAGCCGCTCTTGCTCCTGCAAGAATGGGATTTGAAACCCTTGTATTTACCGTAAATCTGGATAATATAGGGCAGATGTCCTGTAATCCTTCTGTTGGAGGGCTTGCCAAAAGCCATCTTGTTTTTGAGGTAGATGCGCTTGGTGGTGAAATAGGTTACAATACAGACAACACAGGCATCCAGTTTAAGATGCTAAATAAAAAGAAGGGAAGGGCAGTCTGGTCTTTAAGGGCACAGGCAGATAGGCAGGAATACAGACAATCTATGCGAAGGGCACTTGAGCACCAACCTCATCTACATATAAAACAGGCACTCATTGATGATTTAATCCTTGAAGGCGACAAAATTATTGGAGTAATTACATCTACAGGTATGGAATACTATGGGGATGCCCTGATTATTACAACAGGCACATTTCTCAGGGGTTTAATCCATATTGGATTACAACACTATGAGGCAGGCAGACTTGGCGAATTCCCTGCAAAAAATTTATCCGCCTCACTTGAAAGAATAGGTCTAAAATTAGGCAGACTAAAAACGGGGACATCCCCAAGGGTAGATGGTAAAACCATTGATTTTTCAAAAACAAGAATTCAGCCAGGTGATAAAAAACCTGAACATTTTTCATTCAGAACAAAGGATTTTAATCCTCCTCAAATACCCTGTTATCTGACAAGAACTAACAAAAAAACACATAATATTATAAGGAGAAATCTAAAATTTGCGCCATTATATGCAGGAATTATTGTTGGTATTGGACCGCGATATTGCCCCTCTATTGAGGATAAAGTCGTGAAATTTCCTGACAAAGATAGCCATCAGATATTTATTGAGCCCGAAGGTATGGGTACAAATGAATATTATCTTAACGGTGTTGCCACATCTCTGCCGGAGGATGTGCAAATAGATTTTCTCCATACTATTCCGGGTCTTGAAGAAGTAGAGATTTTAAGGCCTGGATATGCAATAGAATATGATTATGTTTTGCCAACCCAATTAGACCATTCTCTGAAGGTAAAACATCTAAAAAATCTTTTCCTTGCAGGACAGATAAATGGAACATCGGGATATGAGGAAGCGGCTGCCCAAGGAATTGTTGCAGGTATAAATGCAGGACTTTATCTTCAAGGTAAAGAGTTATTTACACTGAGAAGGGATGAGGCATATATTGGGGTTTTAGTTGACGATTTGGTAATTAAAGGAACAAAAGAGCCATACAGAATATTCACTTCAAGGGCAGAGTATAGACTTATGTTGAGACAGGATAACGCAGATGAAAGATTGATGAAATATGGGGTGAAGTTTGGCCTTGTGCCTGAAGAACATTTCGATGTGGTGAAAGAGAGGATGAAAAAAGAAAAAGAATTGAAAAAGACTATTGGAACAATATATCTTTCACCGGAAAAAATAAACCCTATTTTAAAAAAAAGAGGAACACCACAGGCAAAAAGACATCTTAGTATAGCAGAAATTTTGAAAAGGCCTCAGATAAGGATTGATGATTTGTTTAAGTTTATCCCTTATAATGGCAAAGAGGTATTGATAAGATTGGAATCGGAGATAAAATATGGAGGATATATCGAGAGGGAAAAGAAAAAGGCAAAACAACTTACATCACTGGAAAGGATTAAATTGCCTCAAAATATTGACTACACAAAATTTGAATTTATTTCCATTGAGGCAAGAGAAAAACTAAACAAAATCAGACCCGACACCCTGGGTGCAGCTTCAAGGATTTCAGGTGTATCTCCCTCGGATATTGCATCATTACTATTTTACATTAAAAGAAAGGATTATAAAAATGACATATCTCATCTGGAACAAAAACAAAGTAAAAAAAAGATTTCCAAAAGATTATCAAAGAATTGAAAGTTCTCTTCGGAAAAAAGAGAAAATGGATTACAGTATAATTGAATGCGAAACAAAAGATATAAGAGATGAAATCAAAAAGGTTTACAAAAAGGGAACACATTTTATCCTGATAGGAGGAGATGATATTATACCTTTTTGTAGGATAGAAAATCCTGCCAGAGATTATGATAAGGATATCTTATCTGATAATTGTTATGCCTCATTAGATGCAGATTTTTTGCTCCCTGAAATTTCTCTTTCTCGAATACCTGACGGCAATAACCCAAATTTTTTCATCCAATTAATTTCTTCAATAGGCATACATCATACCGCAAAAGGAAGCATAGGGTACACAGCAAAGGTATGGATAGAGGCGTCAAAATCTGTATATGAAACACTGCCTGACAGAAAAGATATACTTACTTCCCCACCGATGAAAAGTATTTTATTGGGAGAGAAGATTTCAGAAAAGCAATTTTTCTACTTTAATCTTCACGGCTCTGATACGGATAACCCCTGGTATGGGCAGGAAGGTGGAAATTATCCTGTTGCCCTGATGCCTGAAAACATAAAAACAGTAGATGGCGGTTTTGTATTCTCCGAAGCCTGCTATGGTGCTTATATCCTGAAAAAGAAGGTTAAAAACTCCATTGCGTTAAAATTTCTGGAAAATGGGATTTCAGCATTTTGTGGTTCCACTACAATTGCCTATGGTCCTGCTGCCCCTCCATCTACTGAGGCAGATTTACTTGCAAAATTCTATTTTCAAAATCTCCTAAATGGAGAAGATGCAGGGAATGCATTTTTGAATGCAAAGCACCAATTTTTCAAGGAAATGATAAAAACTCAGGGATTTCTTGATGGTGATGATAAAAAGACACTATACCAATTTGTGCTTTACGGAGACCCTGAAAGGAGGATAAATGGATAAAGAGAGTATCAGAGAGATTGTAATTTCACATATTGAACAAAATTTTCCGGAATATAAAGGCATAGAACCTGATATTCAGGAAGAGGTTGTAAGAATAGAAGACACTTCCTTTGCCAAGGCTGGGATGATACCTATTCCTCCAAAAAAGGTATATGTAGCGGTATTTAAGAGAGAAGTCATTGCAGAGGATGGAGGTAGAATCAAAACAGTTTTAAGAACGACACTGGATAAAGAAGGCAAAATCATCAAAACAACACATTCAAAATAATAAAGACAGCCGTAAGCCATCGGCAGGTAGCGAAAAAGATAGGTAAAGGTAAAGACTAAGAAAAGATTAGTGAATGGGCAAAGGATTAACAAACGTGACCGTGCTGGTGGTTCGTGATAAAAAAAACGAAACACACGAGATTGACAAACGTGTTCGTGGTGGTGATTCGTGAAAAACGAAAGAGAAAAGAACGTGAAGCGTGAGGCGTAAAGCGTAAGGAGATAGAAGATATTGGATGTTAGATGTTGGACAAAATAAGCGTTTTTATTACGATTAACGAATTACGATTTACGCTTAACGAAATACTTCCGCATTATTAGAGGCTTGCCTATTAGATGAGATTGCCACGCCTTGATAAATCAAGACTCGCAATGACAACTTTAACACGAGTCACGGTCACGCATCACGGTTTTTATTACTTCCCACTTCTCAGTTCCTACTTCTCACTTCCCGGTTCATCCGGGAGTTTGGAGTGCATTCACCGTGTGAATGCGTTGTTTTCTCTCTATTTCCCTCCCTTGATGTCTACCTGTGCGTGTCCGCACGCAGACAGGGGAGGGATTAAGGGAGGGTGTCTTATATTATTTGAGTTTTTAAATTTGAATGAACGACCCCGCTGAAAAGTG
>WFRC01000150.1 GCA_015486685.1 Caldifarciminota bacterium | reverse complement strand
TTTTCAAGTGAAAAATTTAAAATTGAGGAAAAGTTCAGACACAGGTTAAAACAAAATGCGTTTTTTCTCATTATCATTGCGAGCCTGCCAGAGGCAGGCGTGGAAGTCGGAGACGTGAGCAACCAACGGGAGCGAACAATCTCATAGGAAAGGTGTATTATTCTGTTGTTTTTACAATTAACGAATAACGATTGACGATTTTTTACTGCCCACTTCTCAGTTCTTACTTCTAACTTCCCGGTTTATCCGGGAGTATGGAGTGCATTCACCGTGTGAATGCGTAGTTTTTCCTTTATCTCCCTCCCTCTGGGAGGGATAAAGGGAGGGCTTCTTTTGTCATGCTGAACGCGTTCCAGCATCTCATTATTGCCATAGTGTCACAGAGTCAAGCACCGTCCCCATCGGCTCCATAAATTTATACTTGATTTTTTTGGTTTATTTTTTATGTTTTCCTATGACAAGTAAACACAAATATATATTATTCTCAGTAATTCTTGTATTAGGTTTTTTTCTGAGGTTTTACCACATATTCTGGTATGTGGGTAAAAAAGTGCCGGGTATAGGATATTTTCAGGATGAAAGTTTTACTGTCGGAAAGGTTGTTGCTATGGATCCAAAACGTCATAATTTCAACCCCCATTATTTTATAAATCCCGGATTTTATTATTACTCCATCTTTTCAGAGGTGGAATTTCTTTCAAAATTTAGTCATAAATATATATACTTTCCTCTTATTGTTGGCAATAAGACACATTATGATGTAAAAAGAACTGCGGACGAACTGCTTATGATATTAAAAATTGCACGTATCACATCAGCATTGTTTGGTTTTTTTTCCATTTTATTCCTATTCCTTGCAGTAAAAAATCTTTATAATATAAATACTGCACTCTTATCCGCTGCCTTTTTTTCTGTCATCTATCCTGGGATATTTTTTTCGCATATTGCGGTTGTTGAGAGTACAGGTCTTTTCTGGAATATTTTGCTATTATATATAATTTCCATAGACTTTCATAGCAGTAAAAAATGGTTATATATATTCTTCGTATTTTTTGGAGTAGCCGTCGGGACAAAATATTTCAATGTTTTTCTTATTGTGCCTTTTTTAGTAAAACTTATTTATGAAAAAAGATATAAAGATATCAAACCCATAAATTGGTTTGTTGCAATATCCCTTATGTTGATTGCATTTTTTGTATTTAATCCCTATGCCCTAATTTCTCCGAAAGAATTTCTCTTTGGAGACAAAACTGGTTTTGGGGGAATGTTTGGGAAGGCTGGGCTCACAGGGTATAATAATTATCCTTCAAGCATTTTAGGCCCTTTCATTCATACATTTAAGATAATGGGAATATTTTTATTTTTATCCTTTATTGCAGGTATTTTTTTTATTTCAAAGAGGCGTTCAACTTCGGACAAGATTATTATTTCATATATTTCTATATTTTATGCAACTTTGATTTATCACTCTTCACCACATATAAGACATCTCCTTCCTTTAACACCATATATATGTCTTGTAAGCAGTTTAATATTTATGTACCTGGCAAAATTGCGAAAATATCTTATTTTATTACCTGTTCTTATGATTGGATGGTACGGAATTTATTCTACTGAATTAAATATTTATTTAAATTATGAAGACCCCAGAGATGCAATGAGTAGATGGATACTCAAAAACATTCGGGTAAAATCGTCATTTGGTTTTCCAAAGTTGGCTCCAACTCAGCCAATAGGTTTTTATGTCAACCGCTCTGATTTATATACAATTTATGACCTGAACTATTCTTGTAAGAAATTAGATAGATATGATGTTAATTTTGTATTGTTTTCAAAGGATATATTAGATATACGGTATGGATATCCCTTAAAGAAAAGGGCAGATAAAAGATATTTTTTAGATTGTTTGAATAAAAGATATGTTTTTATTAAAGGTTTCTTTATTAATATTCCTTTGAGACTGAAATTTCCAAAGGAAATCAGATATTTAGTGCATCCAGAGACTTATCTATATCATAGAAAGAATAATTAAAAATAGTCCTTGACTTTTAAGGTGTAAAAGGCACATAATGTGATGTTATAAATAGTTGAAAAAGTTCGGTAAAAAAATTCGTTTTTGGTATTGACAAAATTAAAATAGGTATTATAATTAAAATAGGTGAAATAAGATGAAAACTTATATTATCAATAGGTTCAAAATATCAAAGAAATTCAAGAAGGTATTATCGAGATTTTTCAAGAATAAACCGGATAATAATAAACAAAGAGGTGTTAAATGATATATTTTATTATTTTTTCAATAATTCCTTTCAGGGAAAAACCTGCATTTTCCCATCATCTTGATGTAAAGAAGAATATTCAGATAACACATTATGTTAAAGGTCCATTACTGGGGGATACCACCGTTATAGGTACGACCACCTATGACAGATTTGCCCCTTTAACAAAAAAGATTGTAATCATCAATGGAGAACCATGGACAATATGGGGAAATTCTAATGAACCTTCGCCCTTTACAGATTTAACCTTATACCTGTGGACACCAACAGGGGTAGGTCCTGTATTTCCTTCTCTCAGAACATCTGGAGGATGTATTGATGGTATTAACGATAAGATAATTATATCATCTTATTACGATGATGGTTCTGGATACAAATTTTGCCTGTGGTATACAGATACTACTATTCAGCTTGGTCAGTATTCCTATGGTAGGACAGCACCTGATAGTGCAATTATCTGGCCTGTATGTGCCATAGATGGTCAAGACAATATAGATGTGATTGGAAAAACATATCAATTCGGCGGATACTCCCGCATTTTTTCAACAAAAACTACCTGGGGTTATTGGGATACCACAGATTGGTCGTCCTGGCAATTGGTTGATACAGTGGGAGATGGATACCAAAATCTTTCTGCATCAAAACTCAGCAGCAAATTTGCTGCTGCTTATGAATTTACTGCACTTTCAGGTGAGGTTGATTCATTCCTCCTTGCAAGGAATGGGCATCTATATGTAAAGGTATCTACAGATGGGGGAGAAAACTGGAATACAACAATAGATATGAACCAATTTTTATCTTCTAATGATTCACTTAATCGTTTAGTGTCTCCTTCACCATTTTTTGATGATATAGACAGTCTACATTTGGTGTTTCTTGGGGTTTACGGTGGTGGTTTGACAGGAGGTTATTGGTATCCTGGGTCGGCAGTAAATCTCTGGCACTGGAGTAAAAAAACAGGATTAACAAAGGTTGCTGAATATGGATGGACACCATATAATGTGATTGGAAATGATTTTGATAAGATAGAAAACACATATTATCTTGATGTGCCTTCCATAGGAGAAGATACAACAGATGGGAATCTCTATATTGTCTATCATTCATTCCCCTGGAATGAGGAGGACCTTGTGGATTCAGCACAAACAGGTGATATATATATTGTGCGTTCAAGGGATAATGGAGCTACCTGGGGAGAGCCTGTGGATTTAACAAATTCACCCAATCATTCAGAGGTATTTCCTTCCGTTGCTCCGTATTTTTTTGGCGATACTGTTCATCTTGTTTATCTTAATGATGTATATGGAGGCTCTTATGCTTTAGGTACAGGTTATGATACAGTTCCTGCTGAAAATCCTGTTGTGTATATGCGTGTGCCCATACCATCTGATGGTGATGTGGGTGTTGCATCCATCATTTCACCCCAGGGTTCAATAACACCTCTTGTGGACACAATTACACCCGAGGCAGTGGTTGAAAATCTGTCATCTATTGATATACCTGCCCAGGTGAAGTGCCTGGTTTATGTAAAAGAGCCGCAGGGACTTGGATATGATGAGGTATATACGGATTTGATTTATGATACCCTGCCTCCATTTTCACAGGATACAATAACATTTCAGAAATGGGTCCCTGATACATTTTATGGAATAGATTCAACCTGGTATGTCAGGGTATCTGTAGCATATCTTGGGGATATAAACACAACAAATGATACATTAACAAATCATATAATGGGGATAAATAAGAAACCCAGAGAAAGAGGTATAGAGGAGTATAATCTCATTGTTTATCCGAACCCTACTTATCAGGGTGTAAATATGAATGTAAATGTTCCAGATAATGAAAGGATAAGTATTAATATATATGATTTAGCAGGAAGAAGTATAAAAACACTAATAAATAATCAAAAGATAAGTCAGGGCAATATAAATATTATATGGAAAGGGATTGATAGGAAAGGTAATAAAGTAAAATCAGGTATATACTTTATCATCTTGAATGCAAAAGATTATAGAATGGCTAAAAAGGTTATATTTCTGAGG
>WFRC01000149.1 GCA_015486685.1 Caldifarciminota bacterium | reverse complement strand
GATACAATTAAGGGTATACCTGCTGATAAAAAAGAATTGTTACTTACAATACAGGAAAAACCCCTATATATAGGGATTACTACATCCCCTTTGAGAGATGCAAATGGTGAAATAAACGGTGCAGTAGCAATATTTAAGGATTTAACAATGATGAAAGAATTAGAAGAGAGGGCTAAAAGAAATGAAAGGCTTGTTCATATGGGAAAGATGGCTTCATGGATTGCCCATGAAATAAGAAATCCATTAGGAGTAATCAAAGGATTAAACAAAATGGTACCACAGGTATCAAACCCCAAAAAGGTGCAGGAATACAGCAAACACATAGAGAAGAACATCGGTATAATTGATAATATCATAGAGGATGTGCTTAATTTTGCAAAACAGACTCCCCATGGCACAGAGATAATTGATGTAGTAGAGGTTATGGACAGCTGTATAAAAGATATAAATAGGGTACATAAGGGCGTGGAGATAAAATTTGAAAGTTCAGGGAATAACATACTTATTAAAGCAGGGAAAGAAAACATAATCAGGATATTTAATAATCTTATTCTTAATGCAATAGAGGCAATGGGAGAAAATGGTAAGATTGATGTATCTATAAATAAAAACCACAAAAATGTTTTTGTTCTTATTCAGGATTATGGTCCTGGTATACCAGAAGAGGTAAAAGATAAGATATTTGAACCCTTTTTTACAACAAAGAAAAAGGGAACAGGATTAGGGCTATCCATCGTGCAGAAATTGGTAGATACAGAACAGGGAATTATCAGATGGTTTTCAAAAACAGGGGAAGGCACACTATTTCAACTTACCTTTCCCAAGATTGAAAAGGAGGTAAAATGAAAAAAATTCTTGTTGCTGATGACGATGAATCTATCAGGTATCTCTTCAAGGAGTTTTTACAGACAAAGGGATTTGAAGTGAAAGAAGCAGAAAATGGTTTTGAAGCACTAATGGTTCTGAGTGAAGAAAATTTCGATTTGATGATTCTGGATATAAAAATGCCAGGAAAACATGGGCTTGAAGTTCTGGAGAAATTAAGGGAAAAGCATAAGGAATTGCCTGTTGTTGTATGCACTGCATATAAAAACTTGAAAGAGGATGTTGAAATTATAGGTGGTGAAAATACATACTTTCTCCCAAAACCTATTGATTTAGAAACATTAGAAAAATTCCTCTACAGTATAGTATGAATGAGAAAGAACCTTTGTTTGAAATTATAGATAAACTGTCCCCAAAATTAAACCTGAAGGAAATACTTCAGGCAGTTATAGATAGTGCTCAGGAGATAATTTTATCGGAAGCAGGAACACTATTTTTAAAAGATAAAGAAAGAAGCAGAATTATCTTTCAGGTTGTTAATGGTCCATTCAAAGATAAACTACAGGGAAAAAGCATCCCATTGACCAAGGGGGTTGTTGCAAAGGTGATAAATACGGGAAAATCTACTATAGTAAACTATCCGGACAAAGAGAGCAAATTTTACAACAAAGTAGATAAAAAATTAGGATACAGAACACGAAATATGATTTGCACTCCATTAAAGATTGGTAATGAAATAATTGGCGCTATTGAAATGATAAATAAAAAAAATGGGGAATACACACAGAAAGATATTGAAAAACTTGAAAAATTTAGTGCCCGGTCGGCACTTATTATTAATACGGGTTTAATGTATCAAAAATTAAGCAATTTAACCTCTGCATTGGGAAAATCTGAAAAATTTCTTAGTGCAATTATGGAAAATGTTCCTACGGGAATTACAATTCTGGATAAAAATGGAATAATACTACGGGTAAATAAATATTTTGAAAATGTAATTGGTAAAAAAGAGGATGAGGTAATGGGAAGATCTATCTGGGAAGCATTTCCTGAGATTAAAAATGGGCTTAGATTGGAGAATAAAAAGAGGATGCTCGTACATTATGGTGAAAAAACATTTGAATCTAAGGTAGTTAATATAAGTAAAAGTGGAGAAACATATATATTGGTAAATTTCAGAGACCTGACCGATACAATGGAGCTCCAGAAACTTCAATCTCTTGAAGGTATGAAAAAGTCATTTTTAGCAGCAGTTTCTCATGAATTAAGAACTCCGCTAACATCCATTATTGGTTTTAGTTCAATGACAATGGAACCTACTTTAGGTGAAAATAAGAGAAGAGAATACTTAAATATTATATTTAAGGAGTCAAACAAATTAAAAGAATTACTTGAAACAGTGATTGAAGTGATTAAGATGAGTGATTTAGAGGCAGAATTAAAGAGAGAAAGATTGGATATAAATATGCTTGTAATGGAGGTTATGGAAGAATTTAGACCTCTCTCACATATACATAAATTTAGAACAAATATAGAAACCGATATGCCGCCTGTCTATATAGATGCAAAATGGATGAAGAGGGCTATATACGAAATTATTGAAAATGCCGTAAAGTATTCACCGGCAGGTGGAAGAATCACAGTAAAAATAAGAAAAAGGAATGGGAATGTAATAGTCTCTATTCAAGATGAAGGCATAGGTATCCCTGAGGACAGAATTCCCTATATACTTGAACCCCTGGAAAGGGCTGACGACCCTCTATCCGGAAGAGGAGGATTGGGACTGGGATTGGGTATAGCCAATATGATAGTGAATGCACATAAAGGTAAAATAGAGATAAAGAATAGGAGGAAAAAAGGCTTAATGGTAAATATAATAATTCCTATAGAATAAAGATGTTAAAAATCATAAGAAAACCCTATTCCAAGATTCACAGTATCCATTATGTCAATTTTATTATTTTTCTCTGTTTGAACTAGCTGCAGAATACCCAGGGAAAGATTTGTTCTTCCAGCAATATCCACCCGAAACCTTCCAAAATTATATCCTGTGCTCAGTCCAACAAGGACAGAAGCCGGTATATACCCGTTGTATAAATTGCCAATCTTTATATATTTTGCATTTGAAGCAATACCCAATCTAATTTTTATTTTGGGTAGAGGTAAATATGCAGAACCAGCCACATAAAGGTCTCCTACGGCATTTCTATTTGCAGTAAGGTCGACATTTGCACCTACTCCGAATCTTATAACCCATAATCTCAGATTTATTGCTGCCCTGATTGTGGAAACTGATGATTGTGACAACCGTTTTTCACTATATGCTGTATTCTGAGAATATGGGATACTATCAATCATAATCTTTATCCTGCCTGAGATAGTATCACCTGAAATTTTTAGTCCTGTGGTATCCACATCAGCAAACCCCGGCATTCCTGAAATCACGGAAAAATTTTGGATATACCACCCTGCAAGGTCAAAATCTTGGTGCCATTCATAGGCAACCCCCATTTTTATAAAGTTCAAATCTAAAAGCCCACCCAATAAAATACTTTTCTGAAAACCACCAACCCTCCCTCTAAATCTTGCTGAAATGATAGAATCCAGGGTAATGCTTGACATAATTTTCAGGGAATCGATCCGCCAGGTATCGCCTAATGGGGATACAGCAAATGTATCTATTATGGTAAATACACTGTCTGAACCCGAAAATTTTGTGGCAACATCACCGTATAATCTTTGCCTTACAATCTTTGCACCTATACCAAATTTTAAGAACTTATTCCCTGTGCCTATGCCAAAAAATACGGGAATAGATGTATAGTGGATGCTACCACTTCCCAATGCCTTGATATTAAAATAGGTAGAAATGGGAATGTGGACAGGTATTGTGTCTTGCACAGGTATTTCAGGGTAATCAGAATGGGTAAATGTATCATCGTAAGAAAAATAAAATGAATCTCGGATACTATCATTAATATCTACATCCAGCCCTGCATCAAATCCTCTTCTATATGAAAATCCCAATACAAATGGTCCTGCCCTTTTAGAGAATCCCAGAAAATCAAGTCCCCCTGTTTCTTCAATACCAAATGTAATAGGGATACGCAAATCTTGATTCAACTCATCAAAGTGATAATTGTAATCAAATTTTGTGCTTACTTTACGAAATCCACCTGTTCCAAGATAAAAATTTCCCGAAGATGATTGGGAAAGAACAGCAGGATTTATATTTGCTC
>WFRC01000148.1 GCA_015486685.1 Caldifarciminota bacterium | reverse complement strand
TTTTGGAGTAAGCGAATTCCCTGGTTCATCAAGAGATGCCCTTGCCCTCATCAGAGATGCAGATATGGCAATGTACTGGGTAAAAGAAAATGGAAGAAACGGCACAGCCTATTTCTCAAACAAGAAGATTTACCCCTATACGAAAAAAAAGGAAAAAAGTAAAACATCAAAATAATAATTCCGAGTTTAGAGTTCCAATCTCCGAGTTATAAAAAAAAGCGTAATGCGTGAGCCGTTAATTGTAGAAACAGCAAGACAACAACGCATTCACACAGAGAATGCACTCCATACTCCCAGATAAACTGGGAAGTAAGAAGTAGGAACTGAAAAATCGTTAAGCGTAAATCGTAAGGCGTTAATTGTAAAAACTACGCTTATTTTATCCAATATCCAACATCTAGCATCCAATTACATTTCCGCATTCTCACTTCCTACTTCTTATGCTTTTACTTCCGCATTCCTACTTCTCACTTCCTACTTCTTATGTATACACACTACTCATATATATTTATTATTTTAGAGTTCTACCCTATCTCCACCCTTCCTTTTAGCCTTGTAGAGCAGCAGATCAGATTTATGTATCAATTCATCAACTTCCAATCCATCAACAGGATATTCCACAATACCTGCACTTATTGAAGTTATACAGTCTTTACCTACATTTTTGAATTTTTCAAAGAATTTTGTTAAAATCTTTTCTGCCTTTTCCTTCTCCATTCCTGGAAAGATTGCAGAAAATTCATCACCCCCATATCTAAAAGCCAAAAATCCTTCCTTTTTTGAAACATTTCTCAACATTCTCCCTGCCCTTTTCAATATTTTGTCCCCCTCTGTATGCCCAAACCTATCATTACAAAACTTAAAATTATCAAGGTCAAGGAGTGCGAGAGAAAAATTTCTTTCATGCACAGTATTTTTTCGTATAAAGAATGAAATCATCCTGTAAAAATATCTTCTATTGGATAATCTTGTAAGGCTATCTGTAATGGCAATTGTTTTTAATTTTTCATAAAGCCGCGCATTTTCTATTGCAATTGCGGCTTCATTGGCAATGTCCATAAACAACTCTTTATGAAAATCATTGAATTTATACTCCGTTGTAAAATCTTGCACTGCCATTACACCATTTACACTATTTTTATAAATTATAGGTACCCCAAGCCAGGATTTTGCCCTTTGTCCAAATGACTTAATCCCGTATTTTTTTCTCTCTTTCTCATCGCCTGTAGACAAAAGAAGAGGTTTTTTACTCATAATAACCCATTCAGTAAGTCCAGAAGATAGTTTCCTTTCTGAGGTACCACTTGCTTTTATATCGGTATCCAAAACGAAACTTATAGTTCCCTTATATTTATTATAAAGTGCAATAAACATATCTGTTGCTTTTGTAATCCTCAATACCTCTTTTTTGATTACCCCAAGAAGTTTTTTTAATGTTCTTGATGTAACAAGATGTTTACCTACTTTATTTATAACCTGCATTTTTTCTATAATTCTCTCCCTTTCCATAAGAAATTGGGCTTTCTGTATGGCTATCGCAGTATAATGGGAAAATAGTCTCAATGTCTCAATATCTCCTTTTTTTAATTTATAATGCTGGGAAAAATATATATGCAGGGTACCAATCAATCCCTTATCACTTATAATAGGAATAATTACTACTGCAACGATACCTTGTTTCCTTATCCAGGGTATAGAATCAGGGTCAAATTTTCCAAAATATTCCACTATATTCGAAATGATTAAAGGCTTCTTTGTCTTCAATATAGTTGAAAGTATCTTTTCCTCTTCTCTCAACTTTACCTTTTTCACATAATCAGGCGAAAGATTTAGTGATGACCTTATAGTGAAATCTCCTGTTTTTTCATCCCTGAGAAGGATAGAGGCAGCAGAACAGGGAACAATATTCATTATTCCCTGAAAAATTTTTTCAAAAACTACTACTAAATCATTCCCTGCAAAAACGGGTTCTATCGCCTCCATAAATGTTCTTATTTCCTTTTCTCTCACCCTTTACTCCCTCCCCTTTTCGTAAGTGGAATACCTGCTTTACAAAGAGGACAATGCTCAGGGGTATAATTTTTTACAGGAAACCTCAACAGAGAAAATATCCTCTGACTGTCTTGCTTTTCTCTTCTATCAACAATCACCGCTATCCCTTTAATAACAGCACCCGTTCCCTCAAATACATTAATTGTTTCGTTTAAGGACTTCCCTGTTGTAAGCACATCATCTATAATCAAAATTTTATCTCCCTTTTTTATATCATATCCTCTTCTTAAAACCCTTTTATTGTCTTCCCTTTCCGCATAACAGGAATTTATTCCCATCTGTCTTGCCACTTCATAAGCAAATATAACCCCTCCCAGCGTTGGCCCACACACCCAATCGAAGGACATATCCTTGAAATGTTCTTTAACACATTTTCCCGCCATTTCAACATATTTTGGTTTTTCAAAAAGTCTAAATTTCTCAAAATATGTATCCGAATGTAATCCTGATGTCAGCAAAAAATGACCTTTAAGTATTACGCCAATCTCTTCAAAAATCGTTAACCAATCGTCCATTACGTCCTTATCTCCTCTATAATTGATTCCACCGCCTTCTTCCTATCTCCTGCAAAAATGATAGGCCTGCCGAGGATTATGTAATCAGCACCATCTTTAAGTGCCTCTTTTGGGGTTTTTACCCTTACCTGGTCTTCGGCACTATAACCTTCAGGCCTTACTCCGGGTGTTAAAACAAGAAAATCCTGCCCGCACTTTTCTTTTATATCTTTAACTTCATAAGGAGATGCTACAACACCATTTAAGCCTGCACTTTTAGCGAGTACGGCAAGGTGCAAAACTTCCTCTCTCAAACTTCTTTTCATAACACCCATTACATCTCTTAAAAAAGCCTCATCAAGACTTGTCAAAATAGTCACCGCAAATATTTTTATCTTGTTCCCTCTTCCCTTTTCCCATACCATTTTCTGGGCACTTTCCATCATTTCAAATCCACCTAAGGAATGTAGAGTAAGCATATCCACTCCAAGATTTACAGATGCTTCGACAGCCCTTGATACAGTATTAGGAATATCATGGAATTTAAGGTCTAAAAATACCTTCTTGCCCTTGTCTTTCAAAAATTTTATAGCGTCATTACCAAGATTAAGAAAAAGTTGTGCACCTACTTTATAAATAGATATTAGGTCACCTATCTCCTCTACAATATTCACCATTTCCTTTTTTGTGCTGATATCAAGGGCAACAATGATTTTTTTATCCATCTTTCACCTCCAGTGTATTTATTATCTTTAATATAGAATAAATTTTATTTTCTTCAAGGTATTTTTTTAATCCATCATAAATTTTTTCAGGTGTTGTCGGGTCACTAAATAAGGCTGTTCCAACACCAATTGCATCTGCACCTGCTATCAAAAATTCAAGCGCATCCCTCCAATTCATTATCCCTCCCATACCAATAATAGGAATTTTTACTACCTCCCTTACCCTGACAAGTGTATAAATAGCAAGTGGTTTAATGGCAGGTCCTGAAAGTCCTCCACTAATCTTCCCTAATACAGGTCTTCTCTTTTCAATATCAACCATTGTGCCAATATAGGTATTCACCAGAGATAAACAATCCGCACCTGCCTCCTCTGATGCCCTTGCAACATCAAGAATCCTATCTGTATTTGGTGTAAGTTTCACTATTAGAGGAATATGCGTAATAGATTTTATACCTTTTACAAGTTCTTCGGTAATTTCAGGAGACCTTCCAAACTCCATTCCGCCCTTTTCAACATTTGGGCAGGACACATTAAGTTCAATGCCATCTACACCCTCAATCTTTTCCACAAGATGGAATATCTCCTCCTTACTCTCCCCAAAAATATTCACTATAATCTTTGTCCCCAGTTCTTTTATTTCTGGCAGGGACTTAACAAATTCATCTACACCAGGATTCTCGAGCCCAATGGAATTAAGCATACCGCAGGGGGTTTCTGCTATTCTTGGAGGAGGATTTCCCTCCTTTGGATATAAACTTACCCCTTTTGTAGTAATTGCCCCAACTTTGTTAAAATCAACCAATCCCTTATATTCAAGCCCCCATCCACAGGTCCCTGATGCAAGAATAATGGGTGATTTCATTTTAATCCCGGCAATATTTACAGTTAAATCTATCATAATATCACATCCTCAGCCAGAAAGACAGGACCATCTTTACATACAAGTTTATACCCCGATGTCGTTCTTACAGCACAACCTTTACATACACCCATACCGCACGCCATCCTTTCTTCCAGGAATAAATATGTTTTCATACCCTCCTTCTCTGAAAATGTCTTTAACCATTTAAGCATAGGTAAAGGTCCACACCCGAATATAGGCACAGACACATCTCTTTGTAAAACCTTTTTTAATCCATTAATAACCAATCCCTTTTCACCCAGAGAGCCATCTTCTGTGAAAATATGAGTATCAAAATTTCTCTTTTCCAATATTTCTTTGCCAAAAATTCCATCCCTTGTTTTTGCTCCTAAGAAAACAATTCCTCCTTTCATAAACTTACTGAGAAAAATCAAGGATGCAATCCCAATCCCACCTCCAATTAAAATCCCCCTTTCTGAAGGGATAAATGGTTTACCTGAAGGCCCAAGTATAAACAAAAAATCACCCACAGGTCTTTCGGAGATAATTCTCGTCCCTCTACCTTTTACCTTAATTAATATATCAAATATCTCTTCATCTGTATCAAGTATAGCAAATGGTCTTGGTAGAAGAGGGTCATTCCTATCATCAGGCTTTACCATAATAAAGTTTCCGGGTAAGGCATCTTTTGCAATTTCTCTACCCTTCAGCGAAATCTTTATATACTCGCCTATAACCTCTTTACGGACGATTTTCAATCTCTGATATACCATTTAATTTTTTTAACCTTTTATTTGACCTTTTTTCGTAAGGAGTGCCCGGATATGTTTTCACAATAAATCTATACATATCTTTCGCCTTTTCATTGTTATGTAAAATAAAATCATAAATGTATGCTATTGCATAGGCAGCCTTCGGAGCATATTTACTTTTAGGGTAATTTTTGTAAACACTTTTATATGCGGTAATTGCCTTTTTTGGTTTATGAAGTTCCGTAAAATAGAGTTCTGCCAGAAGAAATTGGGATTTCCCCCTATCTTCTGTCGTATCCGTAGAATCACTTTGCACCTTTTCCAACAGAGAAATGGAAGCACTTTTTTGCAATGCACTCTCGGTAATTTCGCCAAATTTCCCCATACTACCTGTTTTATCATAATTTTCTTTTGCCTTTTCAAGATTATTCAAATCTTCCTCATATATCCTGCCTATTTCAAAATATACCTGAGCCTTTTTCTTCTTATCAGGAAGTGAATCTATAACACCCTCAAGCGTTCCAATAGCCTTTCCAAATAACCCTTTTCCTTCAAATATATGGGATTTAACAAGGTATACATCCCTGTTGTCCATTCCTTTTAATATATTTAGTGCCTCATCGTATTTTCCTTCTTCCACAAAAATTTCAGCAATTTTTTGTTTTGCTTCATCTACATACTTATTCTGCCCTTTCAATTTCAATAGTTTCTCAAACTCCTCTAATGCCCCTTTATGATCCGATTCCATCTCTTTAATCCTACCTAATAAAAAAATAAACTCAGGTGAATTATCCCTGGAGACTTCCATTATTTTTTTGCCTTCTTGAAGGGCACCTGCCAAATCTTTCTTTTCTACATAAGTCTTTAAGATATAGTAATCTGCCTTTTGTTTAATATCCTTATCACCTATCTCCTCCGATTTTCTCAGGTAAAAAAGTGCATAATCAAATTCTTCTGATTTAAGATATGTAATGCCCAGATAAAGATATGCATCGTCAAGATATGAACTTTTAGGATAATATATTATAATCTCATTGAATTTCCTCTTTGCCTTCTCATACTGTCCTTCCTCAAGAAAAATCCTACCTAAAAGAAATATCGCATCATCCACCCACGCTGACCTTGGATAAAATTTGATGAGTTTCCCACATTTTTCAGCACTTTTATCAAAATTTCCTTTGCCACTCCCTCCTCTATCCTTTTCTTGCATCCCTTTCTCAAAATACAATCGAGCATTATAAAATGTATTATAATACGCACAACCTTGAAAAATCAATATAATAAAAACTGATAAAATAACGATAATTTTTCTCATAATACCAAAATAAGAATATTTTCCATAAAATCAAGATTTTTTTCACCAAAGGGGTCAGTCATTATCAATTATCAGTTTATTTACAACTCATTGATATTCAAAATCAAAAAACGGAGTTTTATAACCTATTATAACCTATAAGACTGACCCCGAAAAAAGGAAAAAAGTATGCAATTCTAAGCCAAAAGCGAAGTGCCGTAGACATAAGCGACCAACGGGAGCGAACAATCTCTCAGTTTTTTCCACCAATTTTTTTGCTTGACAATAGATGAATATTTTTGTATAATAGAAGTGTGGAAGATATAAAAAAGGCAGTTTTGCAAATTATAAACAGAGAGATAAATAAAGCAAGAATTGGGTTGGTGAAGGTAATTTTATTTGGAAGTCGTGCCGAAGGAAATTATTCAGAGGATAGTGATTGGGACTTTCTGGTAATTGTGGATAAGGATTTGAGTTTTAAGGAAAAGAAAAAACTCTGGAATAAGATTTCACATAAAATTCATCAATATTTTCCTTTTACCTCATTTGATATAATTATAAAAGAGAAAAAAGTATATGAAAGTGAGAAGAATATTCCCAATACAATATCTAATGAGGTATATTTTAATGGGGTTGGAGTATGAAAAAGGAAATTGTTCTACGGTGGATGAAAAAAGGAGATAATGATTTGAAGGCTGTAGAACATTTATTGGAGTTTGAAGATGCGCCTACAGATATCATAACATTTCATTGTGAGCAAGCCGTAGAAAAATATTTAAAGGCATACCTCACTTTTGTTAATATAAGGGTAAAAAAGACACACGACCTTGAATCTATTCTAAATTTATGTATAGAGAAGGATAAAGAATTTGAGACTTTGGACAGAGAAAAAATATCAGAACTTACATTTTATGGAGTAGAAGTACGTTATCCTGATGATTTTTATGAACCCACAATTGAAGAAGCAAAAGAGACAGTGGAAATAGCAAGAAAGGTGAAAGAGTTTATTATAAAAAAGATAAATCTATAAGGAAAATCATAAAGAATAGATTGAAGGAAATACGAAGAAGTTCTTAACTTTGAATAAAAATTTTGTATATTAATAAAAACGGGAAGTGAGATGAACGAATGTAACTTTACCGTTATTCTGGAAAAGGAAGAAGAAAATTTGTTCTTCCTACAATTGACGAATCACGATTAACGAGAATTATTTGGATTTGAGATTTGGGATTTTTTTACTTCCCACTTCTCACTTCCTACTTCTAACTTATTAAACAAGGAGGTATTTATGGCATATTTAATGATTTTATTTTTTATTTCTCAAAGCAGCAGTTCAAATAGCAAAGGTTTTATGGGTTATCAAATAATGTATCTAACCCCTGATTTTACCACCTTAAACCAGGCATTCCATTCCGGTGGGCAGGATTCAATAAATTTTACAGGAGGTATATATACTCAAGGACTTGGTGGATATGCTATGTCAAAAAGTATTTTATTAGGTGGATTTGGCTTTAAGGGAACAATGGTCAATGAAACAGACAGCATTAGCGTTAAATCAGAGTTCAGTGGAGGTTTTTTTGAATTAGGAACTTCTCTATTTAGGAGCGGACTACTGAGCATATATCCTTTGTTAGGCATAGGCGCTTCTAATGTAAAATTAAGACTTAGAGCCATACAAAAGGACGAAAGATTTCAGGATATTATCAGTAATCCGGCACGGTTATCTACGATAAAAACAGGCGGATTATCTATTGAACCTGCGGTAATATTCCAATTCTGGATTAAAAACAAAAAGTCTCAGCCTATAAGTATCTTCATAAAGGTTTCCTATCTTTATTTACCAAAGGAGGCAAATTGGACATTTGAAGATGGAGCAGAAGTTCTTGGCGGACCTGATTTTAGACCTGGCGGTGTCGCTATTACATCGGGCATATTCCTTGGTGGTGGCTCATAGATGAATATTGCCATTTCTCTTATTTTTGGCTATCTTTTAGGCTCAATCCTGTTCGCAGGGGTAATAGCAAAAATAAAGGGAAAGGATATATTTGAAATAGGTTCAAAAAATCCCGGAGCAGCAAATGTGGGAAGGGAATTGGGGAAAAGATATGGGGCACTTGTCTGGATTCTTGATATGATAAAGGGTATTATCCCAATGATAATTGCTGATAAAATATTCCATCTATCCCATTTCTGGGTCACAATGGCTGGTGTATGTGCTGTTTGTGGACATTGTTGGCCTCTATGGTTTAAATTCAGGGGAGGCAAAGGGGTTTCTACAAGCAGTGCTGTATTTCTTTACATTCTACCAAAAAGTTTTCTTATAGCACTCTTTGCATACTGGTTTGTACAGAAAAACAACAGGAGTGTAAAAAGGGTGATATGGACATTCCTTATTACTTTTTTAATAGTCTTAGGGATATATTATAAGGAAATAAAATGGCTTCTACCCGCTTTAATAATCTTCCTTGGGGTTGGAACACTGGCAAATCTTGATGCAATTAAGGAAATGAGGAGAAAAACATCATACAATGCAAAATGAAGATTGAGAAATGAAAAATGATAATGACAGCCGATGGCAGATAGCCGGTAGCAAAAATAAACGAAAACAATGAGAAAAACGGTGATACGATGATATGGTGATACGGATACGGAAAAGTAAAAGAGAGATGCTTCGTTTCACTCAGCATGACAGGAAGGAACGAAAAAAACCAAATAGACTAAACTAATGAAATAAACGAAAAAAATGAGACAATTGAAAACAAAAAATGAGGAGGAAGAATGAAGATTAAAGCAAGAAAATTATACAGGATTTTTGTGGGTTCAATATTCCCTTTAATCTATTTCTTTACACCTGACAAGTCTATAGTTTTAATGTTCACATTCTATCTTTTGGGAATAATGACCGTTATTGAAGTCCT
>WFRC01000147.1 GCA_015486685.1 Caldifarciminota bacterium | reverse complement strand
GCAAGTTATTACAAAAAAGAGGTGCTTCATAGTGTTAATATTAGTATAAAAAAAGGAGAAAAAGTCCTTCTTATAGGGCCGAATGGGGCAGGAAAATCAACCTTACTTAAAGTAATTATAGGCATCCTTCATCAGAAAAAGGGAAGCGTTTCTTTCAATAAAACATCTATTGACAAAATCTCTGTGGATAAAAGGGTAAAGATGGGTATTATATATTTAAGACAGGATAGAGATATTTTCCCCAGCCTCTCTGTGAAAGAAAATTTAGAAATGGGGGGATTTAATCTTAAGAAAACTAAATTTGATAAGAAGTTAGAAGAAGTTATAGAATTTTTTCCTATAATAAAAGAGAAGCTAAATATAAGAGCAGGTTTGCTTTCAGGAGGGGAGAGAAAGGCTCTTGCAATTGGGATGGTATTGATGAAAAATCCCGAACTTTTACTTCTTGATGAGCCTACAGCAGGGCTCGCACCTGAAACAGCCAGAGAAATACTAAAAACACTTAGAGAAATATCTCAGAAGAAAACCATGACGATACTGCTGGTAGAACACAATCTCAGTATGGTTCAGGGATTGGTGGATAGAATAATGGTGATGAATCAAGGAAAAATAGTGGCTAAAAATTTATCCCCAGAGGTCATAAAAAGCGCCCCTCAGGAAATAGAAAAATACTTCTTTGAATAAATTAACCAAAAATATGTAATCCCTTACCCACTTTTCGTCGGGGTCGTTCATTCAAATTTAAAAACTCCATTCCTCTACCTTTGAGTATCAGCAGGTTAAGTGAAAAGGTAAAAAGTTAGGGGCTAACACCCCATCAGGTTATATTTTCATTTGTGGTTACTTATACCACCCCACCTGTGAGATTGCTTCGTCGCTTTGCTCCTCGCAATGACAATGAGAGAGAACCTTGTGAGAGTGTTCGTTCGCTTCACTCACTCACGTCTCCGACTTCTTCGTCGCTACGCTCCTCGCAATGACAGAAAAAACGGTGTCATTGCGAGTGCCTCTTCCTGCTTGTAGTTTTGCGTGGCAATCTCATTCTTTCGTCCATTTAGTCTATCTAGTCTGTTTAGTCTATCTGGTCTATCTCGTTCCTTCTTGTTATGCTGACCCTGAAACAAGTTCAGGGTGACATTACTTATTTCAGCATCTCAACTTTCAACTCCCTATAACCCATTACCTCTTACCTATTACCAAAAACTTTGTTTACAACAAATAACAGCGAAGCGAAATAACGCGAAGCAAATATACGCCGAAGGCAAATTAACAGTTTTTTTACCTTCTATTTTCTTTCATAAAACTTTTCCCACTACCTTTCTGTCTTTTGTCATCCTGAACACTTCTCTTAATTCAATGTAACTTTTGTGAAAGATTCCCCTTTACTATTGCTACTTAAATATAATTTCTAAATTCAAAATTGCAAATATCTATCATCTGATTTAAAATAAACTTTTATGCCCCTTTCGCAATTTTTTTTGCAAGTTTGATTGCCTCTTCTTTTGTGCTTATTTCCCCTTCTTCATAGGCTGCCTGGACCCGGGCAATAATTTTACCAAATTCTTCCCCAGGTTTGAGATGTAAATGTTTTATCAAATCTCTTCCCATAAGAATCTGTTTTATTTTGTTTTTTGATGCATAATAATATTCAAATAATTCTTCTATTGTTTTATTCAGATTGTTTGGTTCATCATTGGAGGCAAGCGCATCTGCCCAACTGAGTAAGCCAATGCCGATTACATCTTCACCCAATTTGAATATGATTCTCCTTTTTGACCTTTCGGTAAAATCAGGCTGTGTTGCAAGTAGATGCAGCCACATATGATTTCTTATTAATCTTGTAATGAATTGTATCTCCTCTTTTGAGAATTTAAGGTCTTTACCATATTGTGTAAATATTTGAACACCTGCATCTTCGTGCCCATAAAAGTGTATTTTTCCTTTGTATACCTTCATTGTAGTTGACTTTCCTATGTCGTGGAGGAGTCCTGCAATCCTGATAAGAGGGGCGTTTTTTTTAATATATGGGAAGATTTTTCTCCAATAGTGTGAAAATGGTGAATCCTGGGGGTGCTCAATAATATTATCAATCATTTTTACAGTAAGTATAGAGTGTTCAAGGACATTTACAATTGCCTTTTTCCCCTGAGGAATCCTTTTTAATTCCTTAAATCCCGGGAATATTGCCGAAAATATTTCAGGGTAGATGTAATCACCCGTATTAGATAATGAGAAGAAAATTAAGAGTTCTTGATGTATTCTTTCAGGTGCGGATTTCCTGATAATTTCTGCCGATTCCTTGAACTTTTTCAGAGTATTTTCTTCAATGGAAAATCTTAATGCCAATGCCAATCTTATTCCCCTTAATATGCGGATAGGGTCATCTTCAATATTTTTTTCATCCACCATCCTTATAATTCCTTCTTCTAAATCTTTAATTCCATTAAATGGGTCATAAAAATTATTATGTTGGATGTTCAACGCCATACTGTTTATGGTGAAATCCCTCCTTTTTAGATCTTCTTCAATGTCTTTACCTCCGAGTCCGAGCACATCAATATTATATCCCTTATATATTACCCTGTATTCATCCATTGTTTTTTTTAATGCAAATGGATGTCCTAAATTTCTGGCGAAATCTTCTCCCGCATCTTGAACTGCAATATCTATATCCTGAGGCGTTTCACCCATCAATATATCTCTGATTGAGCCCCCCACTAAATATACACCTATACCTTTTTCTTCTGCAATTTCTTTTATCCGAATTATAGGTGCTAATTTATCCAGCCTTCTATTTAAGTATGGTTTAATTCTTTTCTCTGACTTTGTTCCCATCTTTAATATACCTTCTTCCGCATTTTTTACAAATGGCTTCATCTTCCTGAAATTTTAGGGTTTCTCCACATTCACAAATCCATGCTTTTATCTGTGATGCAGTTCCATATACAATTGCATAATCAGGCACATCCTTTGTAATTATACTCCCTGCACCTATCATTGCCCATTTCCCGATTACAACACCCGGTAAGATTGTCGCATTTGCTCCAATAGTTGCTCCTTCTTTTACATAGGTAGGCACCCATTTTCCACCTTTTGGATATGGTGCCCTTGGATTTGGGTCATTTGTAAATGTTACAGATGGACCTACAAATACATTGTCTTCAAGTGTTACCAGGTCAAATACAGATACATTGTTTTCCAATTTTACTCCATTTCCAATTCTTGCTCTACCTCCGATAAAACAATTTTGACCTATTACACAATTTTCTCCAATGACTGCTCCACTCATTATATGGGAGAAATACCATATCTTTGTTCCTTTTCCTATTTTTGCACGCTTTTCCACATAGGCACTTCTATGCCTAAAATATTTTCTCTTTTCATAAATCCCTGCAATTGAAATTAGAATGAACATCCAGGGGAAAAAATCGCCAATATGGGTATAGATTGTGGTAGATTTAATCAAGGGAATATCGGTATATAGAATCTTTTTCTGAAATATCTTTGTCCTTTTTATCACCCTTCCGAATGGGTCAATAATCCCAGAAACACCTGTATTTGCACTCCTTACCAATTCTCTT
This sequence comes from Caldifarciminota bacterium, assembly GCA_015486685.1. Taxonomy (GTDB): domain Bacteria; phylum Hydrothermota; class UBA3072; order WFRC01; family WFRC01; genus WFRC01. The sequence continues at coordinate 2,660 of WFRC01000147.1, read as the reverse complement.
CTGTATTCTACTGTTCGCATAATCACCATCCCAAAATGCTCAAATGGACCGCTTGTTCTACCAAACCACGAATCTTCTGTAATGTTCACAAGAAATTCTGCCCCTTCTTTAACAAATCTTCGCACAAGTCTGGAGAAGATTGATTCAAAGCATATCATAGTAGAAAATTTAGCCCCCCGTATATGGAATATCTTAAATTCCTTACCAGGCCAATAATTACCCTGCCCCAGGTTAATGCGTCTTAATGGTTTTATCACATTATCAAATGGCAATCTTTCACCAAAGGGTACAAGATAAATCTTATTATATTTTTGAGGGAGATAATTTGGGGAGAAAAGGGCGGCTGTATTGTAATAATGAAATTTTCTCGTAGATGCTATATATTTCACATCAGGGGTACCTGTAAGGATTGCAAAGTTATTTTTAATGGATAATGACTGGAAAAATTCTTTACAATTATTTTCATAAAGGGCAAAGCAGGGCGATGCGGTCTCGGGAAGAATTACAAGTTTTACAGGATGGATATTTATTAAAGCATTACGGATGATTTCCATTCTTTTTTCCCTGTCTCCCGGGTGTTTGATTTCCGGATTTACATTGGGCTGAACAATTGCAACAGGTATTGTTCCAACCTTTGTATATCCCCTATGAATAATAAATATACTATAGAAGAGCGAAAAGAGGATAATTGAAAGTGCCCAGATTGAATATTTCCACTGTCTTTTTTTTATTGACAAAAATATCAAAAGGTTTATAAATAGTATCATCACAGTTATGAGATACATACCTCCAAATGACGCAATCTGGATAAGAAAGGGGTATGGTGTCTGGGTATATGCAATGGAACCCCAGGTAAATCCCAATGAAGAGGTAAGAGACCTCAAAAATTCAATCCCTGTAAATATCAACGGGATTACCCATAACCTATTTAATCTTTTTAATCTCTGATAAAAAATAAATGGGATAGAGAATAAAAATGACAGATAACCTGCAAGGAGCAAAACCCCAAATGGAAGCAAAAATCTGGTTATACCATTAACCTCCATAAATACAATCCAGTAGAGTAATAGGATATAGAATATACCTCCTGCCAAGAAACTATAAAGGAACGCCTTCTTTTTATCTGTTTTATCTATTGCAAATAATAGAGGGATAAAGGCAATATAAGCAAGATACCCCTGTCGGAAAGGGGGGAAACTTAATGCAAGTAGAATGCCTGATAGTGCCGAAAGATACCACCTGTTCAGTCTAATTTTACCTCCCTGTTCTCCTGCGCGGATTTATATAATGCATCAATGACTTTTGAAATTGTAAGGGCATCTTCCCAATTAAACAAAGGTTTTCTTCCCCTCTTTATCATATCAATAAACCATTCTGCCTGTAAGAGGAATGAAGACTTGTAAAGTTTTTTGTTTGACACTTCGGGTGTAATATCGACAAGTTTATCCCTTTGAACCTTTTGAATCTTTAATGGATTTAACAATGCAGAACCCTTTTCACCAAATAGATTTAAATATGTGAAATCTCTTTCAAAAAGCAGGGTGTAAGCGACTTCCAGTGTGAGAAATGTGCCATCCTGAAATTTTATTATAGCAACGCCAGAATCCTCTATGCCATCATTGTAATGAATGGAGGTGAAGACAGTATGAACCTTTTTGGGTAATAGCCAGAGTGCAACATCCAGTAAATGAATGCCAAGATTTAACACAACGCCACCCCCTGATTTTATCTTATCCTTTCTCCATTTTTCTATGTTGCCTCCCAATTTTCTCAGCCATCCTGTCTTTGCATAAAATATTTCACCTAATTCGTCACCTGAGATATACTTTCTCAATGTCTGAACATCCTGTCTGAATCTATCATTTAAACCATACATCAATTTATTGGGGTGTTTTGCTGCAATCTTACCTATTTCCTCTATCTCTTTTGTGTTTAAGCCCAGAGGTTTTTCACACAGGATATACTTATTGTACTCAAGTGCATTTATTACCATTGGGCTATGTAGATAATTTGGCGTAGCAATTACAATACCATCAATATCCTTATTTCTTATTACATCCTCAAATCGCAAAGTAATAAGAGGGATATTGTATTTATTTTTCAGGTAGGACAGTTTCCTACCATCTGTATCGCAAATTATAGTAATTTCAGCATCAGGGATCGAATTGAATGCAGGAAGATGTTCTACCTGCGCAACAGCACCACATCCAACTATTCCTATTTTTACCTTTTTACCCATTCTGTCTCCTTTCCCCAAAAATCACCCTTCTGCCTTCAATTCTAAAAGGGTGTTCAGTTATAAGTTTTATTGCCTCCGTATAAATTCTGTGTTCTTCCTTTAAAATTCTAAAAGAGAGTATTTCTTCTGTATCATCATCATAAACAGGAACGCAAGATTGAATAATGATAGGTCCTGCATCAACATCTTCTGTCACAAAGTGTACTGTGCATCCACTGAATTTTACTCCATAATTCAATGCCTGAGATTGTGCTTTAAGCCCCGGGAATGAAGGCAATAATGCGGGATGTATGTTCAAAATTTTCATTGGAAAGGCCTGAATGAATGCCTTTTTTATTACCCTCATAAAACCTGCTAACAATACATAGTCAACTTCTTTCTCTTTTAATGTCTTTATATACTCCTGTTCTGCTGTTCCAAT
>WFRC01000146.1 GCA_015486685.1 Caldifarciminota bacterium | reverse complement strand
GGAATTTTATAAGCATAAAATTGATAAGGAAGTCATAGAACCCATATATCCGGGACATCTTCTGTATACCATCTTTGTATCAATGGAAGGAAAAACTGTATTCATTGGCAGTAAATCAGAAATGGAAATGTACGAAGAGGATATACAGTCCTTTTTCCCACATTCAACTATTTTTATAAGGGATGAAGATGACCTTACATCCGCATCTATTAAAATCAATAGTGGGAATTTTAGGGTAATGGCGATAAATGAGAAACTTCTTAATTCCTCTATACCCGCAGTAGATGTATTAAGCATTCAAAAGGATAAGGTATATAACCACGACCATATTATAGAAAACATTTATAATATGGGCTACGAAAGAAATGAAAAAACTATCAAGATAGGTGATTTTAGTATAAGGGGGAGTATTATAGATATCTTCCCTCTTAATAGTTTTCAACCTGTCAGGTTTGAGTTTGACAATGAAAGGCTTATTTCTATTAGATTATTTAACCCATTTACACAAATTTCAACCCAGAGGGTTAAGGAAGTAAATATACCCTCTTTTTATGGAAAAGATACCGGCATTACTGTTTTAAATGAGATTAAAAATTACAGAATTATCGCAAGGAAAGATATAGGTGCGGATAATTTTTATCACCTTGGAACACAGGGGAAAGATATTCCCTTCGACCCAATGCAAAATTTCAATAGAAATTTCGATTATCTGAAAGATTACCTGTCGAAAAAACAGGGTAAAAAGATTTTTATTATTCTTGAAACAATCACCGAGGTTGAAAGGATAAAGGAACTATTATTGGATGACTTTCCGAAAATTACATATATTGAAGGACATCTGAGCAGGGGATTTTCTTTAAGGGATATTATCATCATAACAGAATCGGATATATTTGGTAGTTCTATACCTAAGAAGGTGCATATTACATTTCCAAACCCCTTAAAAGATATTTCAACCATTGAGATAGGTGATTATATAGTTCACGAGAAGTTTGGCATTGGTGTATATGAAGGATTGAAAAAGATTAGAGAAAATAATGTAGAGCAAGAATATATTACTATAAGATATGCAGGAAACGATAGGGTATATGTGCCCATTTACAATATGCATTTTGTCTCCAGGTATATTGGCTCAAAATTGCCAAAGGTATCTTCATTGAAAAATCATAGATGGATATTAAAAAGGGAGAAAGTGCGAGAAGAAATCAGAAATTTAGCACAGGAAATGCTTGGCCTCTATGCAAAAAGAAAGGCGTTGAAAGGGTTTGCTATGTTACCAGATACAGAATGGCAAAAAGAGATGGAAGCACTATTCCCTTATGAGGAAACAGAAGACCAGATAAAAACAATTCAAGAAATAAAGGATGATATGGAAAATGAAACTCCAATGGATAGGCTTCTTTGTGGAGAAGTAGGTTATGGAAAAACAGAAGTTGCATTGAGAGCGGCGTTTAAGGCAGTAATGAGCAATCGTCAGGTTATTATATTAGCACCAACCACAATTCTTGCCGAACAGCATTACAATACATTCAAAGAACGGTTATCAAAATTTCCTATCAAAGTCGAACTTCTTTCAAGATTCACAAGTAGAGATGCAAAACAAATTATTAAAGGGTTGAAAGATGGAACAGTGGATATTTTAATTGGAACACATAGAATTTTATCCCCTGATATAAAATTTACAAACCCGGGACTCCTTATTATTGATGAGGAGCAGAGATTTGGTGTTGTGCAAAAGGAAAAAATTAAAAAAATCAAAACAAACATTGATGTTTTATCAATGAGTGCAACACCCATCCCTCGAACCCTGAAATTGGCAATGTCAAATATCATTGACCTTTCTTTGATTGAAACTCCCCCGACAGGAAGATTATCCGTCCGCACAGAGATTATTCATTGGGATAAACATCTAATTAGAGAAATAATATTAAGGGAAATAGATAGAGGGGGGCAGATTTATTTTGTTCACAACAGGATTGCAACAATCCAATCTATAGCGGAAAAACTCAAAGATATTATACCTGAAGCAAGGTTTGGGATTACCCATGGCAGGATGAAGTCTTCCTGCATAGAAAAGGTAATGGTGGATTTCATTGAGAGGAAGTATGATGTATTACTCACGACTGCAATCATTGAATCAGGTATTGATATACCAAATGTAAATACAATTCTTATAGATAATGCTGATGAGTTTGGATTATCCGATTTACATCAATTAAGGGGTCGGGTGGGAAGAACAACCAGAATGGGATACTGTTATCTCATTGTCCATAATAAGGTATTGAAAGATGAAGCAAAGAAAAGGCTTTATACAATAAAACATTATTCATATCTCGGCGCAGGTTTCCACATTGCAATTGAAGACCTGAATATAAGAGGCGCAGGCAACCTTTTTGGAGAAAAACAGCACGGCAATGTTGATGCCATTGGCTATGACCTCTATATAAAACTCCTCGAAAGAACAGTAAAAGAATTAAAAGGAGAAGAGGTTTTAACCGAGAAAGAAATTAAAATGGATATTGATGCAGCGCTCACAATCCCTGATACCTATATGCCATCCAGTGATGATAGGCTATACTTTTACAAAAAACTCTCATCTGTTCAAACCGAAAGCGAACTCCATAATATAGAGGAAGAAATAGAAGATAGATTCGGGCATCTTCCTGAACTTGTTGAAAAATTATTCTTGTGGATAAAGATAAAATTATTTGCTGTAAGATGGAATGTAGAATATCTCAGATATAAAGACAATGAGATTAAAGTAGAATTTTCCATTCCCCCTAAAAGGGAAGAGATAAAACGCCTGATAAAATATATCAAGCAAGAAATTAAATTTTCTCACAATAAAAGATTTACATTTGAAATCTCTAATATCTCGCCTACAAATATATACACTGCTCTTAAGCATATTGTTTCCTAAACAATATCGCCAGGCTCAAAGTTCAGAGTTTCAAGATCTAAAATTCAAATTTTTTCGTTAATCGTAACAACTTTCACCCTCCCGTTGGTCCCTTGCAATGACAATACTCTCTTTACTCATTATCTTTAATTTCCTTACCCTTAATTTTGTCCTACCATGTGCATAATCTTTCCCTGCTGAAGTTAAAAATTGTGTTGACAAATCGGTTATTTATCCTATTTTATAGAAAAGAATTTTTGGAGGTAAAATGACAGATGAAATTTCAAGATTAAAAAAGGAAAAAGACGCAATAATACTTGCACATAATTACCAGATTCCTGAGGTGCAGAAGATTGCAGATTTTATTGGTGATTCCCTTGACCTTTCAAAAAAGGCACAATCTGTTTCTCAGAAAATAATTGTTTTTTGTGGTGTAAAATTTATGGCAGAAAGTGCCAAAATATTGTCTCCGGAGAAAACAGTTCTTATTCCATCTCTGAATGCCGATTGTCCAATGGCAGATATGGTAACAGGTGAAGATTTGAGGAAGGAGAAAAAAAGGGATAAGGCATTGAAGACTGTTTGCTATGTGAATACAAATGCTGAGACAAAGGCTGAATGTGATGTATGCTGTACTTCTGCAAATGCTGTAGAGGTAGCAAAACATATAGATGGAGATAAGATATTATTTGCACCTGATGAAAATCTTGCACATTGGGTTTCTCTACATACGAAAAAAAGAATTATTCCATGGAAAGGTTTTTGCTATGTGCATAAACAGTTTACCAGAGAAGAAGTGGCTCAATCACGAGCAGAGCACCCTGATGCTGTTGTTATAGTGCATCCTGAATGCAAGCCCGAAGTAGTGGAACTTGCAAATGAGGTTTTGAGTACGAATGGAATGATAAGATATGTTTCTTCTTCTGAAAAGAAGGAATTTGTAATAGGAACAGAATATGGACTGGTGCAAAGATTAATAAGGGAATTTCCTGAAAAAAGATTCTATTCTTTAGGAACCCCAAAAATATGCCATGGAATGAAATCAATAACTCTTCAGGATGTTTATAACTCATTGAAATACATAAGATACGAAATTCAGATACCAGAGGATATAATAAAAAGGGCACGAAAATCTCTGGATAAAATGGTCAGTAAAACTTATGGGGACGGTGCTTGACTCTGTGACACTACTTACACTTATTGGAAACAGCGCAAGCCTGCCTGCGTAAGGTCACGCACAAGCAGGCAAAAAATATATAGATATATGAAACTCAATAGGTTTATCCCGTTAGATACGGAGTTATCTAATGGGGTTGCGGGGGAAATGCTAAAGATTTTTGACAATACTCTTTACAAAAACAGGAGGTAGAATGAAAACAAAACTGCCGGATATTGGCAAAATTTCGCCGGAGGTTTTTCAGGAACTTATTTATCCCCATTTAGGGGCAAAAAATTCCCATATACTAATTGGTCCCCAGAATGGAGTGGATGCAGGCATTGTCGAAATAGGGGATAAGGCTGTTGCCTTTACAACTGACCCTGTATTTGTTGTTCCTGAATATGGCTGGGAGAGGTCTGCATGGTTTGCTGTACATATATTATTATCAGATATTGTAACATCAGGGCTGCCACCAAAATATTTCTCTGTGGACCTGAATTTACCAATGGAAATTACAGAAGAGCAACTGGAAATTTTCTGGCTTACCGTGGACAAAGAAATGAAAAAATATGGGGTAAGTGTGATTGCGGGACATACTGCGAGATATGAAAATTGTTTCTATCCAATGGTGGGAGGGGCAACCGTGATTTCCGTAGGTGAAAAGGATAAGTATATAGGTCCTCAATTTGTGAAAAAAGGAGATAAGATAATTATTACAAAGGGACCGGGCATCGAGGCATCAGGAATTTTTGCTACAATGTTTCCATCAATAATTGAAGAAAAAGAAGGCAAAAAATTTCTCAATTATGCACAGGAATTATTTTATCAGATGTCTGTTGTAGATGATGCATTAACCTGTGTTTCGGTAGGGGTAAGGGATGAGGGTGTGAGTGTAATGCATGATGCTACAGAATGTGGTGTTTGGGGAGGTTTATATGAACTTGCGCAGGCTGCCAATGTAGGGCTTATAATAGAGAAGAATAAGATACCTGTTGACCCGAGAGTAGAAAAGATATGTAAAATTTTTGAAATTGACCCCTACAAATCTATTAGCGAAGGAACACTTTTGCTCTTTGCAAGAGAAAAAAGGGCATCTAAAATTATTGAAGTATTAAAAGATAAAGGCATAACCTCTAATATTATAGGTGAGGTAAGGGATGAAAGGGAAGGTATAAAAGTGATTGAAGGAGACAAATCTATACCATTGGAGCACCCTCGCGTTGACCCATTCTGGGATGCCTTTTATAAAACCCTTAAAGGGCTAAAGAAATGAGAGAGAAAGGTAAGGTTGTATCAACCAATGGAAATCTTGCTAAATTGTTTATAAAAATAGAATCAGGGGAAAAATGTAAAAGTTGTCCATTAAATAAACTTTGTTATGTGAGCGGTCAGGGAAGAGAGCTAAAGGCTATAAACGATATTGGAGCGAATATTGGAGACGAAGTTGAGATAGATACAAGTATAAAAAGAGTAAATTGGTTAATATTCTTTCTTTTTATTATGCCCATTATAATGCTTTTGTCAGGAACAATACTGGGCAAAAAATTGATGGGAACAGATTCCTTCGGAATATTTTTGGGATTTATTATTATGGGTATATATTTTGTGATTCTTTCTTTGATAGACCGTTATCTTACACTTAAAGGAAGAATTATACCCAGGATAACAGAGGTTATCACGAAGGCAAAAGAAGATTAATCTAAAAATTGCTTGATTTTTCTTATAATATTGTTAAGATTAGAGGAAAGCCGGAGTGGCGGAATTGGTAGACGCAGCGGACTTAAAATCCGCTGTTCTTAAAGGGACGTGTCGGTTCGAGTCCGACCTCCGGCATTTTATTTTCTGAGAATGGAACTTATTATTAAAGTAGTTGAAATAAAAGGTAAATGCCCTGTTTATAAGGTTGGCGATGAAATCTATTTAGAGGAAGGATATAAATTGAAATCAAAAGGCCCTATTTGTATGCACAGTCTTGCCTCTATAATGCCATATTATAATGCTTTATCAAATGGGGTATCACCGGAAAAATTAGGATTAGGAAAAAAGGATAAGGCTTATGTTCAGTGCCTTGACCCCTGTAAATATACGGGTGGTGGAACAGTCGTATTTGAAATAATTAGAGAAGGGAAGGAGCATCAATGAAAAAAATGTTTTTGGTCTTATTATTTTTTACCTTTGCAGGTTTACTAACTTTTGGTATTATAAAAAGGGAATTTTTAGAAGTTTTGAGAAACGCAATAGTTATCTGCTATTCATGCATAGGTATAGGATAAAGTCTAAAAGAAGATTCTGGCAGATTCTGGGGTCTTTATTACCCAATCTCCATTTTAAGGCGTTTTTAGGCAAGATTATATATCAAGGAAAGTTAAAGGCATTTTGCGTTCCAAGTCTCAATTGTTATGCCTGCCCTCTATCTACATTTGCCTGTCCTATTGGTTCGCTACAGCATTTTGTTTCTATTAGACAATTCCCTTCTTACATATTAGGATACATCCTTTTAATAGGTCTTTTTGTGGGCAGAAAGGTTTGCGGATTTATTTGTCCGTTTGGCCTTATTCAGGACCTACTTTATAAAATTAAATCGTTTAAGTGGAAGATACCATATCCTTTAAGGTGGATGAAATATTTCTGGCTGGTTGTAGTTGCCCTTCTGATTCCATTTATAACAGGAGAAACATGGTTTTGTAAACTGTGCCCTGCGGGCGGGTTAGAGGCAGGTGCTCCCTTAGCAATTTTCAGTAGAGATATAAGGGCACTTATCGGAGGATTGTTCTATCTGAAAATGGGGATAGTTGCCCTATTTATATTTTTTTCCATTACAATAAAAAGGCCTTTTTGCTCAATGGTATGCCCATTAGGTGCTATATATTCATTGTTTAATAAAATCAGTGTTTTTGGGTTAAGGATTGACGATAAAAAGTGCACAAAATGTAATATTTGTGTAGATAAGTGTCCGATGGGTCTTATCCCTTATGAACATATAAATAGCATTGATTGTATCAGGTGTATGGAGTGTGTAAATGCCTGTCCGTTTGATGCAATTGAGTCTACATTTTTTGGTTTAGGATTAAAGGGCAAAAAAGAAGATGTGTCTCTTATCATAAATAGAAAAAAATGAATAAAAGAGGTGTTTTACTTCTTTCTGGTGGATTAGACTCTGTCCTGAGTGGAAAAATTTTGCAGGAGCAGAATATTGAAATATCTGGATTTTTTGCAATTACGCCTTTCTTCACTCTCAATAGAAAAAAACAACAGTTCTTGAAAGTCCGAGAAATGGCAGACTGGTTAAAGATTCCATTAAAGATTAAATATCTTGGGGACGAATATCTCAAAATAGTGGAACACCCGAAATTTGGATGGGGAAAGGGTGCTAATCCCTGTATAGATTGCAGGATAATGATACTGAAAAAGGCGTGGAATTACGCAAAAGAGATAAAGGCAGAATTTTTGATTACGGGGGAGGTGCTCGGACAAAGACCGATGTCCCAATACCTTCAAGCATTAGAAAAAATTGAGAAGAGAGCAGAAGTTCAATCGTTGGTTGTAAGACCACTCTCTGCAAAACTCTTGCCACCTACTATTCCAGAAATTAAAGGCATAATTGATAGAGGGAAATTATTATCTATAGAAGGACGCTCAAGGGCAAAACAGATGGAACTTGCAGTAAGATGGAACTTAAAGGGTTATTCATCTCCAGGAGGAGGATGCTTGCTTACAGACCCCATATATGCGAAAAGGATTAAGTATCTCATTAGTAAGGGAACATTGGATAAGAGTATGGTGCATTTATCAAAAGTTGGGAGGCATTTTTTCCTCCCTGGTGATACGCAGTTGATTTTGGGCAGGGATGAAAAAGAAAATCAAATATTGGAAAAATTCTCATATAAAGGAATTTTATTGGAAGGTAAAGGCATACCTTCTCCAATCGGTCTTTTGATAAACGGAGATGATTGGCAATTTGCCGCTTCTATACTTTTGGGTTATACAAAATTTAAGGATGGAGAAGTGTTGATTAACAATGGAATAGAGGAGAAGATTATTAAAGCAATTGCAATGCCGAAAATGAAGTCCAGTATATACCTAAAATAAATGTAGGAGGCGTTTCCAAACGCCGATAATTATTTGCCAATGGCAAAGAACGAGAATAACGAAATAAATTTATCCCGTGAAATGTGGAACTATTTCACTGGGACGAAACAAACGAAATGAACGAGAAAATCGGAGGGCAGTCATCAAAAATCAAAAACTCATTAATGTTGATTATCAATATTCGTAAATATGTCGGGATATGCTGAGTACAAGCGAAACCATTGCTATGGAAATAATCAGAGAACTTCCTCCGTAACTGAAGAATGGCAGAGGAATACCTACAATGGGCAGTATCCCCAGAGTCATTCCTATATTGATAAATACCTGAATCAGGAAATATGTAAATATACCAATGCAGACATTTTTGTTAAACCTATTTCGGGAATTTAGTCCAATAACTAAAATCCTCCAGAGCAATAGAAAATAAAGTAAAATAAGTATAAAACTACCCAGAAACCCCAATTCTTCCCCTATAACTGTAAATATAAAATCAGTATGCTGTTGGGGTATAAATGAAAGTGCCTTCTGTGCCCCTTGAAGGTATCCTTTTCCAAAAAATCCACCTGAACCGATTGCAATTCGGGATTGAACAATCTGCCACCCTGCACCTCCAGGGTCTAAATCAGGTTTAAAGAAAACGACAATTCTTTTCTTCTGATATTCTTTTAGAGAATTCCAGAGGATAGGCGTAATTCCTCCAATAATAAGATTTAAGAATACTACAATTAAACCCATTTGCAACCGTGTTCTTGAAAAATATAGACTTAAAATAAGTAGTACAAAAAATATTATCCAACTTATATAATTGAATGCAGAAAGCACACTCAAAAATGGGGAAAGGAGTAAGAAAAATTGAAATATAGAGATTTTCATAGAAAATATATATCCGACGAAGATTGCAACGAACATCAGAGATGTGCCCAAATCAGGTTCTAACATTGTTAATAAAAATGGCACAAATGTCATTACAAATGGAATAAATATATCTCTTGGGCGAATCTTTGGTTGTTTTTGACCAAAAAAGTATCTTGAAAGGGCAAGGATGAGAAAAAATTTTGCAAGTTCAGAGGGTTGAAAACTAAAACTGCCGAGAGAAATCCACCTTTTTACTGCATGATGAGAAAACATTGGAAGTGTCAGCAGGAATAAGCCTACCCCATAAAGGATATATGAAATCCCTATCCAGATTTTTGTTTTTAAGATAAATACGAGGGCGCAAATAGGAATGGAAATGAGAATCCAGAGGATTGTCTTCTTAAAATAAATCATTTGAGAAGAAACAGAAACACTATACTGAATAAGCAGTCCATAAATTATAATAGCAATAAATACTATAAACAATGTTCTGTCAACCGAGGTCTTCATTCAACCTTTACCCTGTTCTATTTTTAGGAAATTTTTTTTCCATTTTAGTCCACCAGTATATCCCCCTGATGAACCATCCGATTTTATTACCCTATGGCAGGGAATGATTATTGGGATAGGATTTCGAGAGAGAGCATTGCCTACTGCCCTGGCTAGATTTTTATTTCCTAAACTTTCTGCTAACTCTTTATAGGAAACAGTTTTACCATAGGGAATCTCTCTTATCTTTTCCCACACGCTTCTTTCAAAAGAAGAACCATTCAAAATAATCGGAATGTCAAATTTCTTCCTCCTTCCACTCAAATATTCTTTTATTTCTTCAATCCAGATAGGGTTAATTTTTCCCTCATTGGGTATCTTTTCACCAAGAACAATATTTGTAACACCCAAGATATCTCCTATAACACTTATATGTCCTAATTTTGTTTTAATTACATTGTCCATAATATATCACCTTTCATTCGTGAATATATAATAGAAAATCCCAGATGCAAATAATAATAAAGACCGTGACGCGTGACCGTGATTCGTGTTTACTTTTTTGTTTATTTCTTTAATTTCGTCACTTCTCACGATTTACGCCTCACGACTCACGGTCTTTCGCTAATGGCTATCTTTCTTATCGGGATTAGGAAATCCCTCCTACAT
>WFRC01000145.1 GCA_015486685.1 Caldifarciminota bacterium | reverse complement strand
TTGCAGATGAGATGGGAGCAAAATATATTGCAACAGGGCACTATGCAAAGATTGAATTTAAAGCAAAAAGATACATATTAAAAAAGGGAAAAGATTTAGGAAAATCACAGGAATATTTTCTTGCAATGCTTACTCAAAAACAACTTTCTCGCACACTGTTTCCTCTGGGTGATTTAACAAAAAAAGAGGTAATAGAGATTGCAGAGAAAATGGATATCCCTGTATCTCAGGATAGCCAGAATATCTGTTTCCTCTTTGATGAAGAAAAGGCAAAGGGGTTGATAAAGAAAAAAAGTAAAGGTCCAATATTGGATGAAAATGGCAACATAATTGGAAAACATTGTGGTATCAATAAATTTACCATAGGTCAGAGGAAAGGGATAGGTATTTCAGCACCATATCCTCTGTATGTTTTGAAAATTCTGCCTGAGAAAAATGCTGTTGTTGTAGGCAAGGAATCTGCCCTTTATAAAAAAAGATTTAAGGTTGAGCATCCAAATTGGATTGCATTTGAATCGCCAGAATTTCCTATTGAAGCAGATGTCAAGATAAGATACAGATTTAAACCCGCACCTGCAATTATAAATGATAATATAGTTGAATTTCTGGAACCCCAGAGGGCAATTGCCCCTGGGCAGTTAGCTGTGTTCTACAATAAAGATACAGTTCTGGGGAGTGCCTGGATAAAGGAAATAAAATTTACAAGTTTGCATCCCCCGCCCCCATAATTCAGATTTTACATCTGCAATTCACTCCTATAATCTTCTAATTTTATCGATTCCTTTGCTTTATTAAGCCATACCATCCATGCCGTAGACTCTTTCTGTTTCAAAATTTTTCCAAGATATACATTAAGGCTATCCTGTAATGTTTTTTTATCAGGCTCAACTTTTTTTAATGGGTGTATTATATAAATACTCTCATCAATTTTTATAGGTGGAGAGAATTTTTTCTTTCTCATAGACAGGATTACGCCTTCCATTTCCGGACTTATATCTATAAGTTTTTTTAAAGGTGTTTTTTTATAAATACCCTTAATAGATTTTGTATGTCTTTTTTCAATCAATTTCCTTTCCTTTTTTGCAGTCTTAAATGCATTTGCCAATCCCTGTGATATAATTGCTTTTTCTTTCACCGCTGAGGCAATCTGTGAAAAAGGAGGTATATGTGAAGGCACTATACTATCAATAATAAATACATAAAAACCCTCTTCGCCAACAATCGGTGGAGATATATCACCTTTTTTGGGGTTTCTAAAAAATTGTCCGTAGTCAAGCGGGAATGGTGGCAATTCATCTTTCTTGATAAATATAGATTTCAGGGCTATGCCATAATTTTTTATTGCCTCTTTGCCTACCTTCTTATAATCCTTAATAAATGTTGTTATTTTTGTTTTTACAGATATGTATGTATCCATACTTGGAGAAACATTCAGAAAAATGAAACTTATCTTTACTTTACCCTTCTTTTTTCCTTCTACCTTAAATATATAGTATCCATCTGTTCCCCTTAAAGGTTTTGATATACCACCCCTTTTTAAGGAAAATACATCTTTTACCATTTTCGGATTTATCATATCTTTTGTAACCCATCCAACCTCTCCTCCCTTTTCTTTTGATTTTTTATCCTCAGAAAATTCCTTCGCGAGTTCAGAAAATGGTGTTCCTTTTTTTGCCTCTTCTATAATATTATTGGCATTTTCCTTTACGATATTTTCATCTTCAGGCATAGGTTTTACAGGAAAACTTGCATAACTTATGTATGTTTTTTTAGGAGTTCTAAATGCTTCTTGATGGGTATTATAATAGTCTTTTACTTCTTGAGGGGAAATAGTATCTGGTGCAAACTTTTTTGCGGGATATTCGTAATATTCAATCTGAACCTTCTTCATATTTTCATAGGCATATAGATATGCTTCCATCCTTGTAACCCTTTCTGTTGCAAAAATCTCTGATTTTAATTTAGCCTGGGGTATGAATGTTTTTATACTATTTTTATATTCATTCACCCATTTTGCATTTCTTGGGTCTGACAACACTTGATAATACTTCTCATAATTGAAATTCTTGCCATTCCAGAATGATGAATCCTGAAGTATTTCATTTGGGGGAGAGTTTTGCATAAGCAGGGTAACTTCTTTTTCTGTTGTCATAATCTTTCTTTCCTTAATTAGATTCTTCACCACCTTTTCCATTACCATCTGGTTGAATATTTCATCTGAAATCCTTTTCTGTATTATGGGGTTTAATTCCCCACCTCCTCTATTTTCTCTTTCATTGTTAATAGCGGTGTTCAAGCTCTTCTCAAATTTCTGATATGACAATGGGATACCATCTACTTTGCCAATTAATCCCTGAGAAATCATACCCCTTGATTTTGTCCTTATATTTGTGCCAAAGTCAAAAAATATAAACAGGACAAATATAACTACCGCAAACCACAGAAATAGAGTCATATGTTTTCTTAATTTACGCATCCACATAGTTTATCCTCCTTTGTTAATTGCTATTATCATTTTATCAATCCTTCTTATGATTGTTTCTTTATCAAAAAGTTCTATCAACTCAAAAAGTCCCGGCCCAAATGTTAGACCTGTTACAGCCAGCCTTAAAGGGTGAATAATATATTTAGGATGGATGTTGAGTTCCTCGGCGGATTCCCTTGTAATTGTTTCAAGATGTCCTTTGCTAAAATCAGATATCCCTGCCAGTTTTTCTCTTAAATATACAAGGTGGTTTGCAAATTCTTGCTTGAAGTATTTCCTCTTACCCTTTTCCGAATATTCTTCAGGGTCACGGAAGAAAAATCTACCCAGCGTTATAAAATCCTTTAATGTTTTTATCCTTTCTCTCATCATTTCAACCACCTGAAGATACCATTTATATCTTTTGTTTAGATAGGCATCCTGATATAGACCGGCTTCTTCTAAAAATGGCACTAATGCATTTGCCAATTCATCTATCTTCATTAATTTTATATACTCACTATTCATCCAGTTTAACTTATCTATATCAAATACCGCCCCCTTTTTATTAACCCTTTTAAGAGAAAAATTTTCTATGATTTCTTTTATGGTAAGAATTTCTTTGCCATCGGGTGGTGACCATCCCAGAAGAACAAGATAATTTATCAATGCCTCAGGAAGATACCCGTCTTTTTTATATTGTGTAACAGCCACAGCCCCATGCCTCTTTGAAAGTTTACTTTTATCCCTTCCTAATATCAGGGGAAGGTGCCCAAATTTAGGCGGTTGCCACCCAAATGCCTTATATAAAATTATTTGTTTCGGTGTATTTGAGATGTGGTCATCCCCCCTTAGAACATCTGTTATACCCATTTCATAATCATCCACTACGACAGCAAAATTATATGAAGGCATACCGTCGGATTTCAAGATTACAAAGTCCTCAATTTCCGTATTTTCCCTTGTGATTTTACCGTGAATTATATCTTCAAAGGTTGTTGTGCCTTCAGGAATAAATATTCTTATAGCCTTTTTTCTCCCTTCACTCTCAAATTTTTCCTTCTCCCCGGGACTAAGATTATAGCACCTTCTATCATATTTCCATGCCCTATGTTCTGATATAGCCTTTTGTTTTCTGGACTGAATTTCTTCAGGGGTACAGTAGCAATAATATGCCTTTCCTTTATCAAGGAGTCTTTGGGCATATTTCTTGTATATTTCCTTTCTTTCCGATTGAAAATATGGGCCTTCATCCCAATCTAACCCAACCCATTTCATACTTTCTATAATAACATTCACCATTTCTTCGGAGGACCTTCGGATATCTGTATCCTCTATTCTGAGTATAAATTTACCCTGATACTTCTTTGCAAGAATCCAGTTAAATAGGGCTGTTCTCAGGGTCCCAATATGAAGATAACCTGTCGGAGAAGGGGCAATCCTGTATCTATTCATAGTTTCAGAAATCTTTCTTTTGCGGCATTGTTAAGCGCTTTGAGCAATTCATCTATGTCCTTTACTCCTGCTCTCTCAGCTTCTTCTTCTATTGTGCCCCATAATGGATCGCCACAAACAATCGCCTGAATGCCGAAATCCATAAATACCTTAACAGTTTTAGGATATTGTTTTACCACATCTTCTATTGTCATATTCTTTGTTATTTTTTCCATAGCATAAATCTAAAAACAAAAACGCGTATGTCAACATTTTTTTTACCATCTGATCATCTCCCATTTTTTCCTTGCTTCCCCAATCAATGTAAAATGAAAAATGCAGAGTGCGAAATGCAAAATCTGAAAATTCAGTTATCACGGCATTCTATGAAGGAATAAAGAATTTTTTTCCTCCCACTAAATGAAACTATTTCTTATTTTTCTCCCCAGATTTTTTCTACTCCTTTTCTTTTCACCCATACAGTTGGTCCGTTAGAAACTTGAACAAGGTAGTAATCTGGCTTTTCTTCTAAAATTCTTACCTCTTCTCCATCTTTCATCTTTGCTACATCATCATAATCCTCCCCGGGACCTGCTCTACCTATAACCTCGTTTATCGTTATTACGGCAATGTTTTTGCGTATCTCTGTTGCCCATGAGAGATAAATAGAAAATGTAAATAAAAAGAATATAAGAAAACCATATAAGGATGTTTGCCATATACCACCTCTATAAATAATAAATCCAGCAAGAGAAATCATCAGGAGGAAATAGAATATGGATGAAAGATATATGGATTCCTTAAAGGATAAAAGGTGCATCAAGGGCATTAGGATATGTATAAATGGATTTTCAAATCTTTCTGTTTTTCCCTTTAATAAAAAGAGATTTTTCCTTATACTTTTATCTCTTGGGGCAAGAAAATATGCCTTTTCATAGTGGAGTAATGCCTTCCCCCTTTTTCCCAATCTGTAGTATGTATTTCCCAGGTTATATTCCAGATATGGATTTCTTAAACCCTGCGTTTTAAGTTTCATATACAATGCAAGTGCATTCTCATATTTTCCACTTCTATACAGGGTGTTTGCCCTATTGTAAATAGATACATCAAAGGCGCATATTATACTAAGCAAGAGCATTTAGAATCTCCTTTACATCTTGATAGACCTTTTTCATATCAGGTTTTTCACTCCCGGGCATATATCTAATGATGTCGCAGATTTTCAGGATTTCGGGAACTTTGGTTACATATTTTTTCGGGATTGCTTTCTCTTTCAAAGCATCCTTTATCTCGTCAGTCTTCATCCCATAAGTTTCAAGATTATATCTATCTCCGATGAATTT
Source organism: Caldifarciminota bacterium (assembly GCA_015486685.1). Lineage (GTDB taxonomy): Bacteria > Hydrothermota > UBA3072 > WFRC01 > WFRC01 > WFRC01. The sequence goes on along the minus strand of WFRC01000145.1, from coordinate 9,198 downwards.
TAGTATGGTATGACTGGCTGCTCCAAAAAATTCCTCTTCCTTATGCTCCTTCAGAAATTTTGTCATATCCTTTAATCTTTTTCTTACTTCTTTCTTTGAACGGTGTCTCCTTGCGTAAGCCCTATCTTTCACAAGTAGAAGTGTATGTTTTTTATAAGCGAAGGAAATGGGGATTAAAATCGTTCCGATGAGGTATACCATAATTACAAATATATCCTGAACAGGCGAAATATTGTTTAATGAATTTACATCAGGTTTTATATAGTTTATATCCTTATTATATTGCTTTTCATAGAGAGGCGTTGAAACACCTGTGTTAATTGCCTGTCCCTGTTTTACAAAAATTTTTATAGATGGGATTTTCAATGTGTAATATTTACCTGTAGCAGGAGAAAAGAAACTTGAATGTATAGGTGGAATTTTATATTCTCCGGGGGATTGAGGAACAAATAGATATTTGCATATTTTTTTGCCGTGCATCCCTCCCTGAAATTCAATCTTATCCTGAATCTCAGGTTCATAGGTATTGAATCCTTCGGGAAATGATATCTCAGGTGCAGAGAGGAATTTCAGATTTCCATTTCCCTGGATTATAATATCCATCTCTCCTGTTTCTCCAACCCTTAATGTATCTTTTTTATTTTTTACGGATAGAGTAAAATTCCCGACACCTCCTAAAAAATCGGCAGGTTTGACCGATGGCAGTGGTAAAACCTTTATTTTTATAGGCGTTGAAACAAGATTTATTCTTCTACTACCTCCGAATAGGTCAAACACATCACCTGTCTGGATTTCGCAGGATAATTTTTCTTGTTCTGTCTCATATTCTCCTGAATGCATAGGGAAAAGGGCAATCTTTGAAAGTACAGCAGTAGAGAATCTTTGACCTCGATAAATTTCTTCTCTGGTATTTAACTGCTTTGCCTCAAATATCTTTTCTACCCAGAAATTTTGATATGAAGGTATTTTTGTAAATTGGAGGTTCAGGATGGAGAATCTCGTGTATAATTTATAGGTAATGTCTATTTCCTGTCCTTGATATACCTCTGTTCTGGATGGAATTGCCTTTATGAATATATTTCCCTGCACAGGTGTACTCTTGCTATTTTCTTGAAATAAATTGGGGAATGCGGGTTGTTGTTGGGTTTGAGGTGGAGGCGACTGCCTCTTTACTGCTTTAACTACGGTAATTTCTACGGGTTCAGTTTTGTATATATTACCTTTATATTTTAATGTAGCAGGTGGGATGGTAAATTTTCCTACCTTTTTAGGCACGATTGTATAGTTGTATTCAAATGTCCTTGTCTGGCTCATTCTACCATTTATGATACTTATCTGGGTAGATTGAGATGTAGATTTTCCTGTAACCTCAAAATTCAGTAGAGAAGGAAGTTTCGGCTCAGGCATTCTCCGAATGCCTTCACCCGTACAGGTAACAGTCAAAGTAAAATATTCATTCAATCCCACTTCTGTTTTATCCACAGAAGCGGAAAGAGTGATGTTTTCTGCATTAATCAATGATGGCAGCAAGAAAGATAAAAATAATAAGATTATCCTTTTCATTTTATCTCACCTTTTATACCTAAATGTCAAGCACCATTCCCGATAAGTGTTTACCAATCAAGTACACCCTGCTTTTTGTTGCCTTTTTTCTTCAGCATCTTCTTCAAAGCCTTCTTTTGATTTTGTTTAATTGCATTCAGGATTTGTTGTAAATTCTGCTTTCTTTTTTTCCCTTTTTTCTTTTTCTGTTGTTTTTTCTGCTTTTTCTTATTTTTTTTGTTTTGTTTTTTTCGGTGTTTTTTCTGCCGCATTCTCTTCAATGCAATTTCAAGATTTTTCTTTGCCCTTTTGTTTTTAGCGTTTAACAGCAATGTCCCGATGTATGCGTTTATTGCCTGTTTCAAACTGTCTGATGAAAAATATGTATTGCCCAGGTTGAACAACGCCTTTTCCTTTAATCTTTTATTCCCTGATGATAACGCTCTGAGGTATGCATTCTCAGCATCCTTTAATGCCTTTTTCTTATACAATGCATCACCCAGGTTGTACTGTATATATGGGTTATCAGGAGAGCGTACACCTGCATCCTGATATTTTTTCACAGCCTTCCCATAATCTCCCTTTTTATAATATCTATTTCCCTTATTCACAATAGATGCTGTATTTCCTAAAAGAAAAATCAAAAAATAAATCATATCTTTTCTCCTTTTTCTGTTTTTGACGGAATAAATAGAGGATATGTTCCATCTAAATGCAAAAGGCAAATGCCAGCAAAAAGGGGTCAGGCATTGACAATTGACAATTCTTATAACTTATTGATATTCAAAGCCAAAAATGAAGTTTTGTAATTTGAACGACTGACTCCTCTGAGGTGGAACAAACTGTTTTTTTCTTTCGTCTTATTATAAAAAAGTTTACACAACTTACAGATTTGCACTTGACTTTTGTTGTTTTGATTGTATACTTTAACGGAAAAAGGAGGTGGAAATATTGGATGAAAAATTAGAATCTTCTCTCAGCAAAAGAAAGAAAAAAAAGAGAAAGAGTCAAATAAAAAGGCTAAAGGAAAAACTGAAAGCAAAAGAACAAGAAGTAGAAGAAATGAAGGATAAATACCTACATTCCCTTGCTGATTATGATAATCTCAGGAAAAGGGTTAAAAGGGATATGGAGGATGTAGTGAAATATGCGAATGAGGCATTGATAAAAAAACTCTTGATTATACTTGATAATTTTGAAAGGGCTTTAAGGGTAACCAAAGAAAGCAAGACTGATTTCGAGAATTTTTATAAAGGTGTTGAGATGATATATCAGGAATTTTTAAGGATTCTTATAAAGGAGGGTTTAGAACCCTTTGAAAGTAAGGGTAAAGATTTTGACCCATCTCAACACGAGGCTGTTGGCGTAATAGAGACTGAGAAACATCCGCCTATGAAAATTCTTGAAGAAGTGGAAAAGGGATATAAATATAGAGATAAGGTATTGAAACCTGCAAAGGTTTTGGTGTCAAAAGAAAAATCAAAAAAGGAGGTTGATAAAAATGGGTGAAAGCATTATTGGTATTGATTTAGGGACAACAAACTCTTGTGTTGCCGTGGTCGAGAGAGGTGAACCTACGGTTATACCTAATCCCGAAGGTGGTAGAACTACCCCTTCTATTGTTGCATTTTTGCCTAATAATGAAGAAATTGTAGGGATTCAAGCAAAAAGGCAAATGGTTACAAATCCTGAAAATACCGTATATTCGATAAAAAGATTTATGGGTAGAAGATTTTCAGAGATATCAGAAGAGATAAAAAATATTCCATATAAGGTGGTTGAAGGACCCCATAGTGATATCAGGGTGCAGATTAAAGGGAAGGCATATTCTCCTCCGGAAATTTCAGCCAAGATTCTTATGTACTTAAAAAAGTCGGCAGAGTCATATCTTGGGCATAAGGTAAATAAAGCGGTAATCACTGTTCCTGCGTATTTTAACGATTCTCAACGGCAGGCGACAAAAGATGCAGGGAAAATTGCAGGATTAGAGGTTATGAGGATTATTAATGAACCTACTGCATCATCACTTGCCTATGGATTAGAAAAAAAGAAAAGTGAGAAGATTGCCGTATACGATTTTGGGGGCGGAACATTTGATATTTCAATTCTGGAGATTGGGGATGGAGTTTTTGAAGTGCTTTCTACCAATGGAGATACACATTTAGGTGGTGATGACCTTGACCAGAGGATTGTCCATTGGTTGATAGATGAATTTAAAAAAGATACAGGCGTTGACCTCTCCAATGATAGGTCTGCAATTCAGAGGCTTAGAGAAGCGTCTGAAAAGGCGAAAATTGAACTTTCAACGGTGCTTGAAACAACGATTAATCTTCCTTTCATTACAGCAGATGCATCAGGACCAAAGCATCTTGAGAAGAAACTTACGAGGGCAAAATTTGAGGCATTGGTTGAAGACCTCGTAAAAAGGACAGAGGAACCTATCAGACAGGCATTAGAAGATGCAAAATTAACGCCTCAGGATGTCAATGAAGTAATTTTAGTCGGTGGAATGACCCGAATGCCAAAGATTCAGGAATTTGTGAAGGAATATTTTGGAAAAGAACCCCATAAAGGCATAAACCCTGACGAAGTCGTAGCAGTAGGTGCGGCAATTCAAGGTGCTGTTCTTGGTGGTGAGGTGAAAGATGTGCTTCTTCTGGATGTGACACCTTTATCCCTTGGAATAGAAACGCTCGGTGGAGTAATGACAAAAATTATTGAAAGGAATACTACCATACCAACCAAAAAGAGTCAGATATTTACAACTGCTACGGATAATCAACCTGCTGTGACGGTCCATGTTTTACAGGGAGAGAGACCTATGGCAAATGATAACCGTTCTCTTGCGAGATTTGACCTTGTAGGAATTCCTCCTGCACCGAGAGGTGTGCCGCAAATAGAGGTTACATTTGATATTGATGCGGATGGCATTTTGCATGTATCGGCAAAAGACCTTGGAACGGGAAAAGAACAGAAAATTGTAATTCAAGCATCCAGTGGTTTGACAGAAACGGAAGTTGAAAAGATGAGGAAGGAAGCGGAAGAACATATAGAGGAAGATAAAAAGAGAATGGAAGTGATTGAAGTGAGAAATAAGGCAGATACATTGATATATTCCGTTGAAAAGACAATGAGTGAAATGGGAGATAAGATATCGGCAGAGGAAAAGAAAAATGTTGAAACGGCTATTGAGGAATTGAAAAAAGCAATGGAAACAGAAGATGTTGCTGACATTAAAGCAAAAATGGAGTCTCTCCAGAAGGCATCTTATAAGATTTCCGAAGAATTATATAAAAAGGCAACTGCTCAGCAACAGCAGCAGGCAAATGCCGGAACACAACAGCAAAATGCAGAGGGCGCTTCTGAAAATAAAGAAGCATCTTCTCCCGAAAAGGAAGGCGAAGTAAATGCCGATTACGAGGTAATTGATGAAGAGAATAAAGAGAAAAAGGGCGGTGAATAGCGATTGGGAAAAAGGGATTATTATGAAGTTTTAGGTGTTTCTAAAAATGCCTCTTCAGACGAAATCAAGGCGGCTTATCGCCGCCTTGCTAAAAAATATCACCCTGATTTAAATCCCAATAATAAAAAAGAGGCAGAAGAGAAATTCAGAGAGGTTTCCGAAGCATACGAGGTATTGATGGACTCTCAGAAAAGAAGTCTTTATGACCAATATGGTCATGAAGGTCTTTCACAAACATTCAGGGAAGGAAACTTTACCTGGGACCAGTTTACCCATTTTTCAGATTTGGAAGATATATTCAGAGATTTCTTCTCCGGAACAGGGTTTGGAGGTGGAGGGGGTATTTTTGAGAATATATTCGGAGGGAACGAAAGAAGAACAGGAAGAGTTTTAAGGGGACGAAGAGGTGGAAGTATAAAGATAAAGGTAAGTCTTACCTTAAAAGAAATTGCAGAAGGGACAACAAAAAAGATTAAATTAAAAAAATATGTGAAATGCCCTGAATGCAATGGGACAGGTGGAGAATTTATTACCTGCCCAACCTGCGGGGGAAGAGGACAGGTTAAAAGGGTATCAAGGAGTATATTTGGAGAATTTGTTTCTGTCTCTACCTGTCCTACCTGCCATGGAGAGGGAAAAATTATTAAAAAGATGTGTTCTGCCTGCCAGGGTGAAGGCAGAATTATGAAAGTGCAAACTATATCTGTGAAGATACCTCCGGGGGTCTCAACAGGGAATTTTATCACCCTGAGAGGGGCAGGTCACATTGGAACCAGGGGAGGGCCTCCCGGTGATATTATTGTAATTATTAATGAAAAAAAGGACAGCATATTTGAAAGATTGGGAGGAGATATTAAGGTAAAAATTCCTATTTCATTTACATCAGCTGTACTGGGAGGTTCAATATCTGTGCCTACACTTAATGGGAATTTTAAGATTAAAATTCCTGCTGGAATACAATCAGGACATCAAATCATTTTAAGGGGCAAAGGTTTGCCCATATTAAATACATACAGTAGAGGGAATGAAATTGTTGAATTGCAGGTATGGACACCTAAAAGGGTAAATAAAGAAACAAAAAAGATATTACAGGAATTAGAAAAACAGATTTCACCCACTCAGGATTTTATCAAAAATAGATAGCCGAAGTGGCGGAACTGGGAGACGCGCTGGATTCAGGTTCCAGTGGTCGCAAGGCCATAGGGGTTCAAATCCCCTCTTCGGCAATTCATCAGGGGTAATTTTTAAGGTTAATTTCCCAATCTTCATTCTTCCAACGATAAAAAGTAAAAAAAATCTTGACTTTTATTATTAAATGTATATACTTTATTATATGAAGGAAAGGTCTCCCAAATATAAAATTAAAAAAGCAAAAATTAATAATGCCAGAGGAATAGAACTCCTTAGCAACATTATTGGTTCAGGGACAAAGAAAGATAAGGAATTGGCAAGGAGTATTTTCAAAACATTTAATGGAAATTTTTTAAATGCTACCACTAAAGAACTTTTAAAAATTAAAGGTTTAAATAAGGATAAGGTAAATAGAGTTATTGCATCTATAGAATTAGGGAAAAGACTTTTTCAAAAGAGAAATGGAAATGGGTTAAGCACTTTTGTTAAAGAAAAAGCAGTTCAATATTCGTTATTTGGGCCTTTATATGGCGAGAGGCAAAATGTGCCTCTGGAATATATTGACAGAATAATACCTGTAAAGCGATATACCCCTCCAAGTGGATATTTCTATATTCAGCAGAGAAGATATATAGGGAATAAGTTCGCTCTAATAGATTTTATTAAAAACATTATTAGAGAAAATATAGGGGAATATAAATCTGTGTGTGATATATTTGCTGGCACAGGGGTTGTAGGATATTACCTGAATAAAAAAAATGTAAGAATTATCTCCAATGAGCTTTTATACTCCAATTATCTTGCTCTTTATGCCTTTCTTTCTCCAGAACCTTATGATGAAAAAAAGATTAAGGAAATAATAAAGTATCTTAACGGATTAAGACCAACAGAAGATAACTATGTATCCGAAAACTTTGGAGATAGATACTTTATAATGGAGAATGCGCGGAAGATAGGAGCAATCAGGGAAGAGATTGAAAAACTTGACCTCTCTTTGAAAGAAAAGGCAATTCTGATAACTTCTCTATTATATGCGATGGATAAAGTCGCAAATACTGTGGGACATTATGATGCCTATAGAGAAAAGATGGATATGACAAAACCATTATATCTTCTTGTGCCTTATATTGAGCAGAAGAAGAATGGGGACAATGAGATTTACAACCTTGATGCAAATCAATTGATTAGAAAAATAGAATGTGATATTCTTTATATTGACCCTCCATACAATTCAAGACAATATTCAGACGCATATCACCTGCTTGAGAATATTGCAAGATGGGAGAAACCTGAACTCTATGGTAAGGCAAAAAAATTTGATAGAAGTAAGTTAAAAAGTCAGTATAACCTAAAATCTGCCCCCCAATCTTTCAGGGATTTAATTGAGAATGCAAACTGCAAACACATATTATTCTCCTATAATAATATGGGAAACAAAGGCAATCAGCGTTCCAATGCCCGTATATCTGATGAAGAGATTATCAATATACTCTCTTCAAGGGGGGAAGTTACCATATTTGAACGAAAATTTAAACCATTTACCACAGGGAGGAGTAAAATAGAAAACCATACAGAGAGAATCTTCTGGTGTGAGGTGAAAAGATGAGTTTTTCTGAAAAGGAATAGTTTATGAAGCCCTGGTCCCTATCTACTACGGTCAGAAACCCTTATCGCCTGCGTGAATTTTTAAGGGTGCTGAAGAAATTGGAAGGTAAAGTCTTTGATGAAAATACCCAGATTGAATATCAAATCTTATTGATTCAGGAAAAACTTTATAAACCTATGCATCTACCCGAAGAATACCTGAAATATTATGAAGAACAGGATAAAAAAATGCCTTATAATATGGCGAAAAAGATATTTGATTTGATGCTTTCAAGGTCAAAAGAACTCCGAAATACCCCGGGATTGCGGGGAAGAACATCAGCGGCACAACTTGCAAAGATGGGATTCTGTGTTGCCAAGAAATCGCTGGGGAAGATAGTTATTACAGATTTTGGGAATTATTTTCTCTCTAAAGATTATGACCTTGCTGAGGTATTCTTCAGACATTTTATAAAGTGGCAGTTGCCCAATCCTTATAGTCGAGATTTTGGAGAAAAGCAGGGATTTAACATAAAACCTTTTATTGCAACCCTTCATATTATTAAAGGTGTAAATAAACTATGGAAAAATATGAGAGAAAAACCTGTTGGTATCTCCAAAGATGTATTTTCTCTATTTGTTCCTACCACAATTCATTTTGAAAATATAGCAGGTACAGTAAATGCAATTATTAAATATAGAAAAGCATTAAAAAGCAAGAAGGGTAATGCCAAACGAAAGTTTAAAGAAAAGTTCTGGAAGGGATATGTGGGTGAATTTCTGGGAACAAAAAATACATCCGGAATTGAAACAGGTATTCACAATCTTAAAGATTATGGAGATAATATCATTAGATATTTCAGGTTGACGAATTATTTACATATTCGGGGCAATGGCTATTATATAGACCTTGAACCCAGAAGGAAGTTTGAAATAGATAAAATCCTGAGATGGGATAAAGGTGCAGCAGATAGAGAATTCAGTGATTTATGGGAATATATAGATTTCATCTCTAATAAAAATCAGCCTGTTCTTCCGTGGGAGGAGAAGAAAGAGATAGGCAAGATGTATCTTTCTCTTTATAAACAAATAGAAAATGAAAAGAGGGATTTAGAATCTTTAGGGCCTTCTGTGAAAATAAAGATTCCCCAAAAAATGGATATAGAAAAAACTTCTTACTCTGCAATAAAAAAGGAAATTTCGGCACTCAGAAATGCTTTGCGCACTTTGTCTGCAGAAAAGGAATATCTCGGAATGCAGGATTTAGAGGAGGCAAAGGGTGTTATAGAGGAATTGAAGAATATTTATTCTTCTGAAAAGATGAAAAGGTCTATTTATCTTGAATATCTGGTAATGAAGGGATTAAGTTTTATTAATGACGCCCTTAAAATAAAACCTAACTATCCTGTAGGTGATGATAATCAACCTACATTTACCGCTCCTCCAAATGTGGCAGATATAGAATGTTATTATAAATC
>WFRC01000144.1 GCA_015486685.1 Caldifarciminota bacterium | reverse complement strand
GCCGAGGTGAAGCAGTACGACTTCTCCGCACATGCGGGGCATTCCGAACTGCTGGAGTTCGCAAGGGCATGCGAGCCGGAGGACATAGTCCTCATGCACGGGGATAACAGAAAGCTTCTCGCAGAGGAGCTTGAGAAGGAGTTCAATGTCCGTACTCCGGAAGAGGGCGAGGAATTCGAGCTATGACGGAAGGTCTTCTGGAGATAAAGTTTAAAAAGCGCAGAAATATACAGCCACGTGAGTACCAGACATTGAGAACATAAAAAACCCTTAACCCCACGGACAATATCGAACTCAAACCCACGAAAAGAAAAGGGATGAAAAAAGAATGAAAAGCCAGATGGAAGATATACGGAATAATGCGGGCATACCTGAGATATGCGCAATCCTGAGCAAAAGGCTTAAAAAGAAAAATATATCGAAACATATGCACATAAGGAGGAATAAATATGCCAGATAATAATAGTAATCTAGAGTTATTGGAACTTACAGAAGAAGAAGTAGATCTTGATAATATAATGATTGACCCAAATAACCCACGGTTATTGGAGATGGGATTCGAAGAGGTCCCTGATGAAAGGATTACTGAGGATCGTGTGCAACAAGAAGCACTCACAAATATAAAGCAGGCAGGTCTGAAAGATATTATTGAAAAAGTAAAAAAGTTTGGATTTTTATGTGTTGACAAGGTTGTCGTTCGCCCATTAAATGAAGATAAATATGTTGTTATTGAAGGAAATAGAAGAATAAGCTCATTAAAAATATTGCAAGAGGATCACTTGAGAGGACGTATCTCATTAGATGATAAGATATTAGATTCAATGAAATATATTAAAGTATTAGTATATAATGGAGATAATAAAGATGTTGTATGGCTATTGCAAGGAATACGTCATATCAAAGGTATTAAAGAATGGGGTCCCCTGCAACAAGGTAAGTATCTTTCGGATATGCAAGAGCGTAGAGGCTTAAGATCCACAGACCTCTCCAAAATGACGGGGATTGGGAGAACAACTCTTTCACAATTGATTCGGTCGTATTATGGATGGAAACAGGCCAAAGAGGATGGAGATTATGGTGATAGAGTATCTGCAGAACATTTTGCTCTTTTTAATGAGGCAATATTTAAAAAGTCAAAACTCAAGGAGTGGTTAGAATGGGACGACTCCGATAAAGAATTTAAAAATACTGATAATTTGAAGAAATTATTGGGTTGGTACCTTGGAGATGAAGACGATGTTGAGAGACCTAGACTGTCGAGAATAAATCCAGATATTCGAGATATATTTTCAAAATTACTTCTTGAGGAAAATAAGTTAATACTGGATAAATTTGAGAATGGAGATATTTCTATAGAAGAGGCTAGGCGTAAAATGGATGAAAAAGAGTATCACCAAGAGGCACAAAAAACAAGAGTAGATGTAGATGAAAAAATAAAAGAATTGGAATCAATAAAAGCTACACTTAATACACTGCCCCTCCCAGAAATAATTAAAGAAGAAGACAAGATGGAGTCTATACTAAAAAAATTAGAAGAAATCGAAAACATATCGAAGACTCAGAAAGAGATAATTAATAAAATGAGACAGCAGAAAGAGGAGTGATATTTATTAATATCAGGGATTTTGTTGATAGCATATTTAGTAAAAAAGATATAACTATTGATTTACTTGAAGAAATAATCAATTATCTTAAAAAGGAAGGAAAATCCGAACTTGAAGCTTTGGAGGAGTGTGATCGATTAAACAAAAGAGTGAAACGAGCCATTAAAAAGAAAATTGAAGATTCCCTCCATCATGGAATAACCCCAACATATTCATTTGATAGTGTAGATGATGATCGGTTAATTCGTACAGATTTAATTGTTGATGTTAATGAAGAGAGAGAAATAAAAAAAGTTATTGAAACGAGAAAACTGATAGAAGAGTTTCTGAAGCAAGTTACTTGGCAAGATTTTGAAAAAATATGTGCATTGATCCTCAGGATAAATGGTATTGAGAAATGTAAGGTTACACGGGGTAGTAAAGATGGTGGGGTGGATGTCTATGGTTGGTTAAAGTGCGATAATGATAAAAGAATTTCTCATGATATCTATCTCAGAGTTCTGGGCCAGGGAAAACATAGAAGTTCTGGTGGAGAGGTAAGCAATGCTGATATCAGCGAGTTTGTTACAGATATTGATAAACTAAGAAAAAAACAAGGTTTTTCTTTATTTGTCTTACCCGATGAATTTATTAATTCTCCATTTCCGCTGATCGCCGTATTGATAACAAACGGGTATTATCGAGAAGATGCCAAAATAACTGCAATGGATTATGGAATTGTTATATGGGATGGTGAACAAATTTGTGAAGATATCGCGAAATATTTTGATCTGAGTCCTTTCCTTTCAAATGGGGTAATTGATAAAGAAAAATTTATTCGCTATTTAGATTCCTTAGACTGAGAAATTGAGTGATGTGCATATGTTCGGGCGTGGGCCTTTTGCTCACGTCTCTTCGGTCCCTACCACCCCCTCGCCGCGTTGTACTCTCCCTCTGCTCCGCTTCGGTCGGGGCGCCTAACACGAGGATATAAAGTTCCACACCTTGAGGTCTTCCACCTAAATTGCCTTCGGCAACTTCCTATATCTCCAAACCGTTATCCGATTCCTAATTTCCGACCCATTTTTCCCTCCCTTCTTCGAAATATAGATATACCCTACACCGATGGTCTGTCGTGATATGCGGAGCAGATGAGGCAGGCAGGGGGCCGGTCATAGGCCCGATGGTGATCGCCGCCGTAAGTACGGACAGCGATGAATTCCTCAGAGAGATAGGCGTGAGGGATTCCAAGAAATGCACTCCGGAGCGCAGGGAGAGGCTCTCGAAACAGATAATGGAAAAATGCGAATACGAGGTTCTCAAAATATCTCCCGAGGATATAGACCGGATGAGGGAGCAGATGACCATAAACGAGATAGAGGTCAGGGCGTTCTCGGAGGTCCTCAACAGGCTGTGCGGCGACGGATGCGAGATATATCTGGATGCCGCTGATGTGAACGAAGAGCGCTTTGGCGATGAGATAGGCGGCAGATTGACGTTTAAGCCGGAGAGGATAGTTTCAAAGCACGGAGCGGATGACACATATCCCGTGGTCT
>WFRC01000143.1 GCA_015486685.1 Caldifarciminota bacterium | reverse complement strand
GTTTTGAATGCAGGTATATTAAAAATGAGGAGAAAGAAAAGATGTTAGAGAAAATCACCCATGCGATTATAATTCTAAATGGCTATATCAAGATGTTAAGAAATCGGAAAGAGGCAGATACCAATGACGAATAACGAATCACCAATGACCAATTACCAATCACGAATAACTAATAACGAATTACCAATAACCAATAACCAATTACCAATTACCATCCTTTCTGTGAAGGATTTGAGTAAGGAGTTTGATGGGGTGAGGGCGGTGGATAATCTCTCTTTTGGTGTTCAAAAAGGGAGTATAACGAGTTTAATAGGCCCCAATGGTGCTGGAAAGACAACAGTGTTTAATATTATAACAGGACTTCTGAAGCCAGACAGGGGCGAAGTATTTTTTAACTCATCAGATGATAAAAACACAAACCTGAAAATAACAGGTCTTCCCACCCATAGGGTTGCAAGGTTCGGTATAGGAAGAACATTCCAGAATGTTCGTCTTTTTTCCCAGATTTCTGTTCTGGATAATATGCTACTTGCTACACCATACAAAAGGGGTGAATCTCTCTTTGCTGCCTTATTGCAGACAAAATCTATGAAGGTAGAGGAGAGGAAAAATATAGAAAAGGCTCTTGAGTATCTCAGATTGGTAGGACTTGAGGGCAAGAAAGATGCTCTTGCAGAGGAATTATCCCATGGTCAACGAAGACTATTAGAACTTGCAAGAGCACTGGCAACAGAATCAGACCTCTTGCTATTAGATGAACCTACTGCTGGTGTATTTCCTGAAATGAGGGTTAAGATTCTGGAGATACTTCAGAGATTGAAAGATAAGGGAAAAACAGTGCTGTTTATTGAACACGATATGAAGGTTGTAATGGAAATTTCTGATAAGATTATTGTTTTGAACTATGGAAAGAAGATTGCAGAGGGTACACCTGATAAGATAGCAAATGATGAAAAAGTGATTGAGGCATATCTGGGAAAGAAAGGAGTAGTTAATGGATAAAAGAAAGAAGTCATTCGTTAATAGTTATTTGTCAATGGACGAAAAAGAAAAGTTATTCGTTAATGGTCAATCGTCAATGGAGAAAAGAAGAAGTCATTCGTCAATGGTGAATAGTCAATCGTTAATGAAAAAAGAGAAAAGTTATTCGTCAATGGTTAATGGCCAATCGCCCACTTCCAATAACGAATTACCAATAACTAATAACCAATTACGAATAACCAATCACAAATCACGAATAACAAATAACGAATTACCAATAACCAGTAACCAATCATGAATAACAAATCACCAATAACTATCCTGTCAGTTAGAAGTTTATCGGTAAATTATGGCACTGTTGAGGCATTAAAAGATGTATCTCTTGAGGTTAAGGATGGGGAGATAGTCGCAATTGTAGGAGCAAATGGTGCAGGAAAGTCAACTACCCTGAAAGCAATAGTAGGCACACTTAAAGAATACAATGGAAGGATTGTATCAGGAGAGATCTTATTTCAGGGGAAAAAGATAAACGGGACTCCACCTTACGAACTGGTAAAAATGGGAATTTCTCTTGTGCCTGAAGGAAGAAGGGTTTTTCCAAGTATGACAGTGCAGGAAAATCTGGAAATGGGCGGATATATTTTGGTTAATACTCAATGGTCTATTGCAAACAAAAAGAAGTTATTTGTCAATGGTCAATCATCAATAAAAAAGTTATTCGTTAATCGTTATTCGTCAATGGACAAAAGAGGAAGTCATTCGTCAATGGTCAATAGTCAATCACGAATAACTAATAACCAATTACTAATAACTAATTTAGCGAAAATCTTTGACCTATTTCCTGTTCTTAAGGAAAGGCAAAACCAGAAAGCTGGAACACTTTCGGGTGGAGAACAGCAAATGTTAGCAATTGGGAGGGCTTTAATGCTGTCGCCAAAATTATTATTATTAGATGAACCTTCTTTGGGGTTATCTCCAAATTATATTGAGGTCGTATTTGACAGATTGAAGGAGATAAATAAACAGGGGACATCAATCCTGATAGTGGAACAGAATGCCCGAAAGGCGCTTGAAGTTTGTAATAGAGGTTATGTGTTTGAGATAGGTGGAATTGCGTTTACAGATTCAGGAGAAAATCTGCTCAAAGACGAAAGGGTTCAAAAGGCGTTTCTGGGGTTCGGTAAATAAATGGAGGCGAGCGGATTCGAACCGCTGACCTGTGTGCATCGGGGAGGGCCATTCAAAGTTAAAAACTCAGTTATTGGTAATTAATGCTACGAGAAAAAGGTGAAAATTTGATGACTGAACCAATATTATTCAAATATCTTTCTTATATCATCAGAGGTAAGCGAACTTACTGTCTTATCAAAGGTCAATACCTCCTTGAAGAGTTTATCCTTGTCCCTCTGGAGTTGAAGTATCTTTTCCTCTATGGTATCCTTTGCTATTAGTTTATATACAAATACAGATTTCTTTTGCCCTATTCTGTGCGCCCTGTCTGTTGCCTGATTTTCAACAGCAGGATTCCACCACGGGTCAAGATGGACAACATAATCTGCACCTGTGAGATTAAGCCCTGTTCCTCCTGCCTTTAAACTAATAAGGAAGAATTTTGTTTTTCCTTTATTGAATTTGTCAACGAGGTCTTTTCTCTTTTTGACACCTACTTTCCCATCAAGGTAGAGATACTCAAGCCCCTTTTTATCCAACTCCTGCCTCACATACCCCAGGAATTTTGTAAATTGGCTGAAGATAAGGGCGTTATGCTCGGTTGAATTTATTTCGTTGATAAAATCCATCAGATAATCTATTTTGCCAGATTCATTTGTATGAATGTCATTAAGGTTTAACAGCCCTGTATGTAGTGCCGCCTGCCTGAGATGAAGGAGTGCTGTGAGTATAAAAAACCTCGCTTTATTTATCCCTTCCCTATCTAATTTATTCAACACCATTGCCCTATACTCTTCAAATATCCTGTCATAAATCATTTTTTGACCGGATGGGAGATGGACATCTACAATTACCTCTGTCTTTTTGGGCAGTTCCTTTTCCACCTTTTCCTTCATCCTTCTGAGGATAAATGGCTGAATTTTATCCCTTAATATCCTTAGTGAAGGTGTATGTCTATATGTATTTTTGAATTTATCCTTTGTTTTCAAAAATCCAGGCATCAGGAAATCAAATATTGACCACAACTCTATTAGATTATTCTCCAGTGGAGTGCCTGTAAGTGCAAGTCTATAATCTCCTTTCAATACCTTTGAAGACTTCGCCCTTTTTGAAACAGGATTTTTGATATATTGTGCTTCATCCAGGATAATATAATCCCATTTAGAATCCATAAATTTTTCTATGTTCCTTGCCAATAAACCATAAGAAATAATTATCACATCAAATTTCTTAAATTCATTTGCATTTATATCCGGTCTCCTCATTATTACATTCACTTTAATCTCGGGGGTAAATTTATTTGCCTCTGCCTTCCAGTTTGTGATAACAGATGTAGGTGCTACAACGAGTGATGGATGTTTTCCGCCCTTTTTGTAATGGTGAAGTAGCAGGGTGAGTGCCTGGATGGTTTTTCCAAGACCCATATCATCTGCAAGTATACCTCCAAGTTTGAAGTCCCTTAAAAAATTCATCCAATAGAATCCATCCTTTTGATAATCCCTCAACTTTCCGTTTATCTCAGGTATCTTAACTTTCTTTATGCCCTTAAAATCCTTTAATTTCAGAAGTTCCTTAAATGTTTTATCTACCTTTTGATGCCTTGAGGTTTTTAGGAGTAAATCAAGAGTAGAAAAGTCATAGAAGGGCACCTTGATTTTCCCTTTACCATCATATCCCAATTCTTTAAGTATCCTGAGTGAATTGTGCAATTTCTCATCTAAATGAATAAGTTTGTCTCCCGAAATCCTGATAAACCTTTCTTTTGTATTTATCTGTGATACAATGCTTTCCCATTCCTCTGGAAGCGAAAAATCTCCTGCATCTACATCTACATCAAACCAATCAATCCCCGATTTAACACTAATATTTATATGCGGAGTCTTTCTCAAAGATTCCAATTTCTCATCAAGGTATATCTCCCATCCCTTTTGTTCAAGGATAGGAAAAACCGTTCTCATTATCTCATATCCAGATATTATATCAAATATATTATCGCTGTTTTCACCAATTACATATTTCCTAAAATCTAAAAGAAACTCCCTCTCCTTTTCAATATTCCTTTTAATCACCTTAATATCCTGTGTTTTATCCTGATAAAAATACATCTCTTTATTTGAAGGTTTAACTACCTCTTTATTCCCATATGCAAATTTCATCTCAAAGCTTATAAAATCATTTTCTTCATTTGCAAAAAGTTGAGGGACAGGGGAAGGTTCTAGTGCTTGAATAAATTGAAAATCCATACCCAGTGGGGGCAGGTATTCATTTATTAGTTTATCCTTTGCGATAGCAGGCACTTCAATCCCCTTTTGTAAGGCATTCATATTATTGGCACTTAAAGGGGTTTCAACCTCTTTAATTATATTCTCCTGAATGTTGTATATTTTATTTTCACCAGTAAAAATGCCCTTTTCCATAATCCTGAGCATTAATGTATCTTTACTCTGAATAATGAATAATTTCGGTTTTACAGGCTCTGGGGTAATTGTCAACATAGGCACAGATGAGTATACCCTTCCCTTTCTACATATTGCATAGGGATATTTTTTCAGAAGGGTGATAAGAGGCTCAATATTCTTGCTATTTAAGGTGATTGTATCTCTATTGGAAGCCCAGTATGAATTTTTATTGCTTTCATAACGGGCAATTTCAATAAATCTTTTGATCTCGGATGGTAAAAATTTATATGTGTTCAACTGCTTCCTGTTATTGTTATATACAGGGAAAACCCTATTTCTTATCATTCCATCTATTGTTTCTATCCAGATTTTCCCATTTTTATTGTATCCTACGACAAGGATAGGGATGGTTCTATATTGAGATATTCGTTCATTTATTTGTGCCATTTCCTCTTCAAAGGTTGCCAACCTTTTTCTTGGTTGAAGGATTTTTTCCCAATCAGAAGATGGAGTGCTACTTATTGAGCCAAATATTTCGGGAGATTTATAGATAAGGTAGAGTGCAGAGGCAACAATATGCTTGCAGGGATTTCTCCATGAAGGGCAGCTGCAATTCCATTTTCCATTCTGTGTATTGATAGAAACATTGTACATACCTGTTTTACCTAATACATAAAATGAGAATTTTGGCGATGCGGCATTGGCTATCTTTACCCTATCTTCATTAAAGTATCTTTTACCTTCGCGGATTGCCTGGTCATCTGCCGCTTCCATAATATTTTTTACAATACGGTGTATATC
>WFRC01000142.1 GCA_015486685.1 Caldifarciminota bacterium | reverse complement strand
GCAATATATTCGGATATGTTTGCAGCAAGGGAAGTTTTACCAACGCTTGGACGCGCAGCAATAATAAGAAGATCTGATTTTTGAAAACCACCTGTTATTTTATCAAGATCACTAAAACCAGATGGTATTCCTGAAATACCAGATTTTCTTTTATATCTGGATTCCATTTCTGAAAAGCTTTGTGGCAAAAAATCCTTAATCTGTACAAAGTATGATTTCATCCTCTTTTGAGAAAGTGAAAATATTTTTCTTTCTGCCCTATCTATTAAGGTGTCTATATCGCTCGTTTGGTCGAAACCTAACTCAGAGATGTCTCCTCCAGCCTTAATAAGTTGGCGCAAAAGAGATTTGTCTTTAACAATTTTTGCATAATAATCCGCATTGGCAGAGTTAGGAACAGAATCTGCAAGTCTGGCAAGATAAGTTATACCACCAACAAACTCCAACTTGCCAGAGCTTTTCAATTTATCCGCAACCGAAACGATGTCAATGGGTTTTTCTTCAGAAGCAAGGTCGTAAATAGCTCGAATAGCATATTTATGCTCGTCCCTATAAAAATCCTCCGGATCAACAATTTCAATAACACGGTAAACTGCATCTCTATCAATCAGCAGAGAACCAATAATAGACTGTTCTGCCTCTATATTATACGGCGGAACTCTTAAGTTATCATCCTGACGAGGCATAAAGAATTTATGACTCCTTTACTACAACAATTTTTAATTTCGCATTAATCTCTTTGTAAATTTTTACAGGAACTTCGTATTCTCCAAGTTTCTTAATAGGTTTGTCTAATTTAATTTGTTTTTTATTTACATCTAAATCAAAAATATGCTTAATTTTGTCTTCTATGTCTGAAGAAGTAATAGAGCCAAACAATTTATCGCTTTCTCCAGAGTTTGCCTTTATCACAATCTTTTTGCTCTCTAAGAGAGTCTTTTGCTCTAATGCTTTAACTTTACGGAGCTCTTCATCACTTTTAATTTTGCTTATTACTTTATCTGCGCCCTTTTCAGAGATTTTTTTAGCAAGTTCCTTAGGGAATAAATAGTTAAAAGCGTAGCCTCTAGAAACAGAGACTACGCTACCTGAAGTACCTAAACCTTTAACATTTTTTAAAAGAATTACTTTTATTTTCATCTTTTAGAATAAGGTAAAAGAGCCATTTCGCGTGCACGTTTTACTGCAACAGAAAGTTGCCTCTGATGCTTTGCGCAAAGGCCGGTTACTCTTCTCGGAAGAATTTTACCCTTTTCGCTAATAAAACGTGAGAGTTTTGCAATATCTTTGTAATCTACTTCATCTATGCCTTTGGCACAAAATATACATACTTTCTTTCTTGGTTTGTAGAAAAATGATTTTCTCCTTGGCCTTCTCGAATTGTTATCCATAATATACCTCCTCTATGTAAACGGAACATCCGGTTCAGAACTCTCGCTTGTAGATTGTTCTGCGTTCTTTGATCTGTTTCTTGGAAGAAACTTAGCATCGTTTGCTATAATTTCGGTAACCCATTTCTTTGTTCCGTCAACCTCATAACTTCTTATGCTCAATCTCCCTTCTATTAATACAAGATCTCCTTTTTTAAAGTTCTTTTCCACTTTTTCAGCAAGTCTGTTCCACGTAATAATTCGGACAAAAAAAGTCTCTTCCTGCCATTCAGGGTTATCCTTAATTTTGTACGCTCTATTTACTGCAATGTTAAATTGAGCAACTTCGGCACCATTAGGTGTATAGCGTACATCAGGATCCGCTGCAAGCCTTCCCGTTAAAAAAATCCTATTCAGATCTGTCGCCATTATTAGATACCTCTTTCTCTACGGTTTCAGTTTTCCTGACTTCTTCTTTCTTAGCTTCTTCTTTCTTTTTCTCAGCTACAGGTACACTATTTTTCCGAAGAATCATAGAGCGTAGAAAACCTTCATTAATTTGCATAAAATAACGGAGATCACTCAGATTTTCAGATGGAAGTTTTATGTACTCAAGGACATAATAGCCAGAAGTGCTCTTGCTAATAGGATATGCAAGCGTCCGTGTTCCCCACCTGTTTTCAGTAATTATTTCCCCATTTTTTTGCAAAATAAAATCATTGAGCTTTTTAATAAGCTCTTCTCTTTCTGCCTCTTGCAATGTAGAAGAAGCAATGTAAAGCATCTCGTAATAATTCATTTATACCTCCTTACGGTCTATTTGCCTCGCAGTTTTTCTGCGAAGAAAGAGTGTCAATCTTTCTTATGAAGTATACAGATTTATCACCTTTAATCAAGAGTCAGATTCTTTATTCTTTTTATATATGGAAGTTTCATTTTTGATACCATTATAAACGTTGTCTTTTGAAGGGTTTTCATTAACTATTTGCGAATCTTTCTTGGGGCTACTCCCATCAGGTGTTTTAGGATTATCTTTTGACGTTAAAGCATTGTTTTTAGGAATCTCCTTTTGAGTACTTTTCATAGGTTTTTCGTCCGACGTAATAACAGTTGACATTTTATTAAATGATGATCCTCTTCTCAGGGCAATGCCATTAAGTAAAAGTGCGCTACTGTGTGCTAAAATAGAAGTACATATCCCAAACAGAACGACATAAATTAACACAACCAAGGCAAAGCTTCGCTCTGCATTTAAAAGAAAATAAATATTAAAGCTATTAATTATAAGCCTATTCATTAGAAAATATATCAGCACAGAAAAAGAACCAATTAAAAAACCTGAAATCTCATTAAAGGAAAAGAAAGATACAATTGCGGAAATTGCAATTAAAAAGTATAAATAGCTATAGAAAAATGTAGGGATAAAATTATAAAGATTTTTTTGCTCAAATAAAAGAATAGCCATGCTTATAAGTATAGAGGCCAAGAAAAATATGATTGGAAAAGCTATATCTCTTTTAACCTTTAATCCCGGTGTCTTGTTCTGTAACCTCGTATCTCTACCAAGAAAAAGGACAATTGCAGAGAACATCCCTATAAAAACAATTATACTCATCCGCACATAAAACTCATGCCCAAAAGGTATCTTTGCATATAACATAAATGCCATAAATGAAAATGCATAGACAAAGAAGGATAAAATTGCAGTAAAAATATTTTTGGAAAAAAGAATTAATAAAAGTACTATAAAGATAGAAAGAAGCATAGAAAGGAGTTTAAAGTTAATTATATTAAAAGTATTCAAATTGAAGGAGGGGGAAACCCCCTCCATAAAGCTCACCGTTACACCAAAAATTATACTAAGACTAACTATGGGTATAGCTCTTTTCATCGTTTCAATTTAAGCGCACTGTTAAGAAAAACTTTATAAGCAAGGTATGAGGAGTACAGATCTGCTTTAGAGGCAATTTCATGAGGAGCATGCATAGAAAGCAAGGCAGGCCCTGCATCTATTGTTTCCACGCCTCTTTTTGCAAGGAATTTCGCAATCGTTCCGCCGCCTCCAACATCTACCTTACCAAGCTCTCCAATTTGCCAGGGAACATCTTTTTCATTAAATAGAGACCTTACAGCAAATACTAATTCTGCCGAGGCATCACTTGAACTGTACTTCCCACCTGATCCTGTAAATTTGGTTACTACAATTCCATGGCCAAATTTAGCAGCATTTTGTTCTTCAAACACATCAGGATACAAAGGGTCAATCGCAGCATTTACATCTGCTGACAGTGCAAAAGACTTATGAAGAACTTCGCGAGCAGAAACATTATTAATTCCTTTTGCTTTAAGATAGCTTTCAATTACATATTCAAGAAAATCACTTTGGGATCCGCTGATACCATCACTGCCTATTTCTTCTTTATCCATCAGCATCACAAGCATTGGCTTCTCAGAAACATCAGAATCAATCAATGCCCTAAATGCAGTATAGGCGCATATTTTATCATCATGCCCATAGGCAGTAAGTGCGGCTCTGTCAAAGCCTACATCCCTTGCACCTCCGGCTGGCACAAGAGTAAGCTCTGAAGAAATAAAATCCTCTTCTGTAATTCCAAATTGATCGTATAAAACTTTAAGAATAGCCTTCTTAACGCTGCTTTTATCTTTCTCTTTAAGCGGAATACTGCCGACAACAGGGTCCAGCGCTTCTCCCTCAATAACTTCTTTTGCAGGCTTAGCCATCTGTTTACGACCAAGGTGTGGAAGTAAATCTGAAATTACAAAAACAGGTTCATCTGGCGCCTCACCCATAGAAAACTCCAGCTTCTCACCATTTTTAAGAATTAAAACGCCATGTAATGCTAAAGGTAGAGTAGCCCATTGATATTTCTTTATGCCTCCATAGTAATGAGTTCGTAAAAGCGCTATATCAAATTTTTCATACAAAGGGTTTTGTTTTATGTCGATACGCGGTGAATCTATATGTGCTACAACAATATTGATTCCTTTTTCAATTCCCTCTGTACCGTTTTTGAATATGAATATACTTTTTCCGTCGTTTACTGCAAAAAAATCTTTACCATCGTAGCCTTCATCGAACAGATTTTTATAACCCATTTTCTCTGACTCATTCCGAATAAATGAAACAACTTCTCTCTCAGTTTTATAGGCACCGATAAATTGCTTATAACTCTCAGCAAAATCCATTACCTCTCGTCTGTCTAATTTAGACCATGCATTTTTATTTTTATACTCAAAATTCTCCATAATTCACCTCCAAAAACATTATAAAAACATTTGCATAAAAATCAATTATATATACAATTGAAAAAAGGAGATTTGGTATGCCAGTAAAAGGAAATTTAAAAGACTTTAAGTTAGAAGAAATATTGCAGATGATCACTTCAGGTAAAAAAAGTGGAAAGTTAGAAATAAATTCCCACAGGAGAAGGTATAGAATCTATTTTAAAAACGGTGAAATTCTTCATGCTGGTGCACCATTTTCAAACGGAGAAGACGCAATAAAAGATGTATTTCTTGAAACCTACGGGGCTTTTGAATTTATTCAAAATATAATTCTCCCTCCCAAAACAATTAAAAAAAATAATACTGAGATTATATTTCAAGGCCTGTCAGTAAGAGAAGAGTGTTCAGAAATCAAAGATATATTTACCGGAGAAGTAAAGTTAATAACAACAAGCAGTCCTTCAGGAGAGGTATCCATATCAGAAAAAGAATGGAAAATACTTAAAAGCTTAGCAGAACAAAAAAACATAAATGAAATTTTGGAAAAAGAAGAATTGTCGTATTATAAAGCATGCAAAATATTAAAAAATTTAGTTAATAAAGGGTTACTTAAAACGGTAAAAACGGAGGTGGAATAATAATGGAAGACGAAAGACTTTCAAAAACACAAGTAGTATTAAATGCCGAGGAATCCAATCTAATAGATGAGATGTTCGGCGAGTACTTAGCCGATTCAGAAGCAAAAGATATTATCCTGCTCAACAAAAGCGGAGAGCTTATCGCAAAAAGTGGAGATATTACATCCGATGCCGCAGTAATGGTTTCGGCACTTGCTGCAGGAGTTTTTTCTGCGACTAATGAGCTAGCAAGAATTCTTGGAGAAAAAGAATTTACCATTACCTTTCACCAAGGACAAGAAACAAACATTCACATTTCTTTAATAACGCGTGACACACTTCTCTCAATAATATTTGACAATCGTGCACCCATAGGTGCAATTCGCTTCTGGGCAAAAAAAGTGGGGAACAGCGTTAAAGAGATTATCAAAAAAGCAGAAAAAAGAAGTTCTGAGCATCAAGCACCAAAAAACATTGGGAAAAACATAGACAACGAAATAGATGATCTATTTTAAAATCCGGAAGGAGAATATATGAGCACATTCAACTTCGCACGAAAGGAAATTTCGTTCAAAATAGTATATTATGGTCCTGCGCTGAGCGGTAAAACTACAAGTTTAAGAAATATATATAAAACACTTCCGGGTAAAGTGAAGGGTCAATTTACAAGTATCGCAACAGAAACCGAGAGAACCTTATTTTTTGATTTTCTACCACTTGAATTAGGAAGCATTAAAGGTTTCAAAATAAGGCTTAGTCTATACACAGTACCGGGACAATTTATATACAAACTTACAAGAAAATCCGTCCTGCGCTCTACAGATGGAATCATATTTGTTGCAGATTCTCAAAGAAGAAAAAAAGAAGAAAACATTTATAGTTATAACGATATGATTGAAAACCTTATAGACTACGGAGAGTCCCTGGAAAGTATCCCGCTTATATTTCAATACAATAAGAGAGATATGGAAAACATTATGCCTATAGAAGAATTACAAGAAGACCTGAATCCAGAGAACAAATATCAATACTTCGAAACAATTGCGATAGAAGGGGTAGGCGTGTTAAACGCATTAAAGCTAATAACAAAACTTGTAATATCCAAAATATAAAATGAGCTGGCCAAAATTTATAGGAATTGCGGGTGGCACCGGTTCAGGAAAAACAACAGTAGCAAAACTTATCCAAAAACATTTTGGAAGAGGAAAATGTTGCATCATTTCAATGGACTCTTATTATAAAAATTTTCCGAATCTTTCCATTGAAGAAAGAAAGAAAATAAACTACGACCATCCATCTGCATTTGATATAGATCT
>WFRC01000141.1 GCA_015486685.1 Caldifarciminota bacterium | reverse complement strand
GAAATCCTCTCATTATTCAAGATGGGAACAATGTTATTCCTTATCCTTATTATATGCCTTTTTCTGGAAGCAGGGGTTTTCAAGAGAAAGCCGTAAAAAGAGGGGTAAAAGGCACAGGAGTAATAACAGGAAAGGTAACAGATGAAGGGGGGAATCCTTTATCCGGCATTTTGGTTTATGCTGGGGGTGATTCAGGGTGGTATAATAGTACCACAAATAGCAATGGCAACTATTTGATTGATTCCTTGCCGACTGGGGGATATTATATACATATTGTAGACGAGAGATATATTTACCTTGAGGAGTGGTATAATAATGCTTTTAATATATATGGTGCTAACATTGTTTCAGTGGTTGAACCTGAAACAACGAAGGGGATAGATGTTGTCCTTGAAAAAGGCGGATTTATTGAAGGGACAGTTCTTACAGATTCAGGGACTCCGTGTCAAGATTGCCAGGTAGTATTTAAAAAATATTTGAGCCGCCCTACCTATTTATATACTCTATATACTCGTACAGATACATTAGGGCACTTTATAAAAGGTGCCATCTATAGTGGTATATACAGTTTTAAGGACACATTTACTGTTATTGCTCCTGATACCATTCAATACGATATTACATTACCTAAGAAAGGCATTATCAAAGGAACCATTAAGGATACATCTGATTCTTTGATAAAAGGTTATAATATATATTTGTATGCATATAATGCATTATCATCAGGACTTGAAGGTATGACCTGGGCAAATGATGGGATATACTCCCTTTCACTCCCTAAAGGTTTATATAAGATTAAAGTATTGGGGTATAATGAAGGCTACATTTCAGAATTTTATAATAATAAACTCTACATTAAGGATGCAGATACAATAAGGGTAATTGCTAATGATACAACCATATTGGATTTTGTTCTTGAGAAGGGTGGTAAAATAAAGGGGCATACTTATGAAAGCGATGGAATAACTCCTATTAAAATATACCCTTATCTTCGTTATTCAAATAATGGACAAGGTGTATCACTTACAAAATCTGACTCTACGGGAGCATATACACTTCAAGGTCTACCTGCTGATACATTTAAACTCTTTGGGGGCTGGATGTGGCATAATTATCCACGAACAAATCTTGCCTTTGAATGGTATAATGATAAAAATAATTGGGGTGATGCAGATAAGATTTATCTTCCCTCTACTCAGGATTCTCTAACAGGAATAGATTTCATTCTTGATGAAGGTGGATATATTACAGGTAAAGTAGAGGATGAAAATGGGAATCCCATTAAAGGTGCAAATGTGTATGTGTGGGATTATACAGGACCTAATTCAGGATGGAGAAACTGGTATACACCCTATGATGTGTATACAGATACCTTAGGAAACTACATAATTTCAGGGTTACGCACAGGTGATTATATGGTATTAGGTATGGCTCCGGGATATAAGTATCAGTGGTATTATCTTCAGGATGATAGTTCAACAGCAAATCTTGTGAGTGTAATAAATGGAGACACTGTAAAGGATATAAACTTTGTTCTATCAAAGTATGTATCAGGGATAAAAGAAAAAAGACACCTTTCTTCTTTTATAGTAAGAGCAACAAATCCTGCTTATAAAAAAATAAGGGTTGAGTATCATCTTTCTCATCCAGAAGAGGTGAAAATCAAAGTTTTTGATGTATTGGGCAGGAATGTGTATCAGAAGCAGGTGAAAGGATATGCAGGTAAGAATATATGGCAATGGCAAGGCAACCTTTCTTCGGGAATATATTTCTGCTTAATAAAGGCTGGAAAACAAAAAAGAAGTATAAAGGTTGTGTTTATAAAATAAGGAGGCTATATGAAGAAGATATTAATCATTATAGGGACAATTACTATCGGAATGATATTCAAAGGATGTGCTGTGGAATGGCATACATACAGACAGTATCAGTATTATAATCCGAATTGGTTTCCCGATGGTAAGGTGGTATATATTGAGGTTTATAATCGTTATCGCACAGAAAAATACTTTCCAGCAGGTGAGAAGGATATTTCACTTGGAGGTGGTTGGTATATATGTGAAATGAATTCTGATGGAAGTGGGCAGAAGAGGATAGTACAGATGAAATTTGATAATACAGGGAATCCTACCCACAGAGCCACTCATGACTGTGTATCTGCAACAAATGATAAGATAGTATATGGTATACAGGGAGAAATCTGGGTATTAAATCGTGATGGGACAGGTTTAAGAAAAATAACAAATGGAGAATATCCAGATTTCAATCCAGATGGGACAAAAATCGTCTATGAAAAACACTATTTTACAATGCCTGGAAGTGATACAATTATAATTAATGGCGATACTGTAAGTTATGATGAGCATAAGGAAGGCATCTGGATATATAATTTAACGACAGAGAAAGATTTCTGTATCGTCTCAGATACACTCGCTATGATGCCTGCATGGAGTACTGATGGAGAGAAAATAGCATACGTGAGAGGAGAGAAATTTGTAGTAGTAAAATATTTATCTACATCTTCTCAAAAAAACTTTGAGTCACCCTACAGGATACGAGGAATAGATTGGATGCCTGATTCTAAACAGATAAAAGTAACTTATGCTTGGGTAAATACTGAAACCGAGGAAGTAATCGAGGACCAAAGAAACGCATATAAAATCTCATACACTGGAACCTATGGAATTTACGCTGGTATTGCGGGAATTTATCTTTATTCGATAGGAACAAGTGAAACTACGGTAATATTAGAAGCATATACAGAGGAGGAATAATGAAAAAGTGTTTTTATCTTTTTTCTATCTTTGTTGTTTTTCTTGGTCTTAATGCTCAGGAGTCTTACCGTCCATATCCTATAATCTGGGTTCATGGGATATGGTCTAACCCAGGTGCCTGGGGTGTAGCAAAATGGTCTGTTTCAGGAGATAAAACAAATCCTGACAGTGTGGAGATTGACTCATTAAAAGAAGGTTCTCCAATATGGGAGATATTGCAGAATTACTTTTTAGATTCTAATTCTGAGCCTTATTATGATAAAGATAGGTTTAGCTATACACCTGAAGATCCTAATTTTCGTCACATCTATCAGGAAGTAGTATTATTTGACCCTTCTGATGGAACTATAGACAAATATGATTTATCTTTTAGGTCTCCTAATGATATAGGAAGGAGTGCAAAATTAGTATAGCTTAGGGTCAGGTCTTGACTTTTGCACTTATGAGGTGTCTGTGATGGTGATTTGTAAGCAAAGGAGAAAATGAAAAATGTTTGTTTTTGGGGACGGTGCTCCACATTTTCACATTTCTAATTTAATTCTATCTTAACCCAACCCTTATTATTTCAGGATTATACAAATAATTTCATTTTCTATGGATAATTATGGTAATTTTATATAAGAAGATAAAGAATAAATTTGTTTATGTCTTATTTGACTACATAAATCAATCAAAAGGAGTAATAACAATAAAAAATAGATTATCAACTTCTTTGTTTTACATTACTCTAATAATAATCTATTTGGAAAAAATGTGAAAATGTGAAGCACCGCCCCCATTTTTTAGGTGCCCTACCAAAGAATCTCGTCTTTTAGACCCTTCGCACAGCTCAGGGTGACAGTGAGAACGCTGTTATGCTGAATTCATTTCAACATCTCATTATTACCATAGTGTCACAGAGTCAAGCACCGTCCCCATTTTCCATTTATACCTTACTCAAAATTTCAGCACCACCGTTTTTTATCAGGATTGTGTGCTCAAAATGTGCAGACAGAGAGCCGTCCTGTGTTTTCACTGTCCAGCCATCTTCAAGTGTTTGCGT
>WFRC01000140.1 GCA_015486685.1 Caldifarciminota bacterium | reverse complement strand
CATAGAGGGTTCAATACTTGCCCTTTTAACTGCTTCTTTTATAACAATACCTCCAATATCGGTAGCAGAAAGAGGGGAGAGTGTCCCCAAAAATTTTCCCATAGGAACCCTTACAGCAGATAAAATAACAACATCTTTCATAATACCTCCTTATTTGTTTCACAAACATATAAATAGTTAAAGGTAAAAGGTTAAATGTTAAAGGTAAAAAATTAAAGAAAAAGTCTCCCTATTCCCGTTTATATTTCTCCTTCAACATTCAACTATTTCCGTATCATCATATCACCGTATCACCGTTCTTCTCGTTTATCTCGTCCCAGTGAAATAGTTTTACATTTCACGGGATAAATTTATTTCGTTCATTTCGTCTGTTTTGTTTATTTCGTTTGTCTCATTTTTTATTTCCAATAGCAGGTATCCTTTTTGCTGTTAGCGGTAAGCGGATAGCGGTTAGCGTCTTCATTCCTTTCAACTTTGAACCTTCAACTTATCCTTACCATATCCTTTTGTCTTTTTGCTCTTACATTTCACGATTCACACCTTACGCCTCACGGGTTTTATCATTTTTTAACTCCATAAACTCAAGAAACCCATCAACTCATTTTTTCCCATTCCTGATATTTTATTGTTGGAAAAGGGAATTTAACCCTGATTTTAACCCAAATCCTGTTGCAAACATAAATATAACTGCAACTACACTGAAGATAATACTTAAACCAACCACAATAGACTGTATTACAAAATATGTTTTTATAGGTTTCAGTGTTTCCCTTAACTGGACTTCGTTCTTTTCCTGAACATAACGATCAGCTTTATTTGCAGAATTCAGCAGGAGAAATCCCTGCCACAACGGAAGCCAGGCAATAACAATTCCAAATATACTCAGGAACGAAATTACGCCACTTACAATAGAAACAATACCCAAAAATCTCAGCCATCCTTTGGTTTCACTTACCAGATATAACATACTATCTGATACAACATCCTGCTGTTCCATCTAACCTCCTTTTTATAATTTACTATTTTACCGAATTTGTCTATAAAATAAAACTACTCATTGAAAAGTCAAGAAAAAAATAGTTTTTTCTATGAAATGGAAAAGACCTTAAAATATGGGGTGTAAACTGTGAATGGGTAAAGGATTAATAAACGTGTTCGTGATGGTGATTCGTGCAAAACGAAATAAACAAAAAAAGTGAATACGAGACACGAACACGGTTCACGTTCCTTATTATTTTATGTAGGAGGGGCTTCCCAGCCCCAATTACCTCACCAAAAACGGTGATACGATGATATGGTGATACGGATTAAGGTATAGTTAAATGTAAAATGTGAAAGGTTAAAAGTGAAAAACAACGAAATAAACGGAAAACAGATGAGATTGCTTCGCAGAACTATAAGCGAGAAGAGGCACTCGCAATGACACGACTCTCATTGTCATTGCGAAGGAATGAAATGACTGAAGCAATCTCACAGGATGGGTGGAGCAGTTTTGGAGTGCAGAGGCTTGCCTCTACGTTGTTTTCTGTTAAATCCGCATTCCGCATTATACGGTCACGAAACACGGTTTTTACTTAATTATTTGTATGTTTCTGCGAATATAGAAAATCCAAGAAGATATACTATGAACCATATCCACGCCGCGATATACCATGCAACAAGGCTTCCAATAAATGGAATGGAACTAACAAAAAGCATAACAAGAAACCCTATAATGCCTACTACTACAACGATAGCATAAGCACTTATATAGGTTGCCATATTTTTTTCAATCTTTTTCCATATTTCATTAAAGTGAAAGGCAGCCCCAATATTTTCTGTATCGGAATATGACATTAATGCCATAGGGAGGAAGAA
The DNA here is from genome assembly GCA_015486685.1 of Caldifarciminota bacterium. Lineage (GTDB taxonomy): Bacteria > Hydrothermota > UBA3072 > WFRC01 > WFRC01 > WFRC01. The sequence goes on along the minus strand of WFRC01000140.1, from coordinate 9,139 downwards.
AAATATGGCAAGTAAAAGGATGCTCCCAAGTGAAAATCCTGAGATGCCGAGAGGATTTAGGGATTTTAATACAAATAGCGGGGTAATAAAAAATTTAAAGTTAAATTTAAATACCTGTACTATACCACCCATAAGGAGTAATGGTACAAAAAGATAAATAATAGAAATAATTAGCCACAGGAATCCTTTGACAAACAAATTTCCCCATTCCTTCCATTGGGGCAATTCTCTATTTCCTTCTTTCAAAATAGAATGTAGGAATTTTTCGATATAACCAATAGAAAATATTTGAATTATAGGGATAACAGAAAACAATGCCCCAATGGCAGTTTTCTTTATCCATTCTTTATCCTTAAAAATTACATTAAAAGATTCTTTAATCATACGGCAATAATAAAACAATAATTAAATATGTCAAGAAAAATATGAAAAAAATTAAAAAAAAATCTTGACAAAGATTAGTTAACATATTATTATGAGGCGAATGGAGGAGAATAAGATATTGAATCAGATGGAATATTCCGTTGTCGCTACGAACATACACCAAATCACGGGATAAAAAAAGGCAAAAAAAACAAAAAAGGAGGATTTGTGAAAAAGTTTTTTACAATTTTAATTTCTCTTGCTGTAATAGGGACATCAACATCTTGTGCGCTCTTTAAAATAAAGGTTCCTGAAACAGCACAAATGACAATTTTAAGCGGTGGTTCATCCATTACATCGGGTGCTACCGTTACAAGCAGGGTTTTAAGTATTTCGGGAACAGTGCATAACCCAGGAGGTTCAACAGCATATGATTTTGAAGGATATGCATACATTGTTGTGAATGGTGACACTTTGGAACTTGCACTCAGTCATTCAACAGGTAACGAATGGACATTTGACCACAGTGTTGCAATAGTAAGGGGAAGTAATATTATAGTAATTCTTGTTTATGATTTAGACCATAACCTTTACGAAAAGTCCCCTGATTTTACTGTATATGGTGATTTTCCTGCATATCCATTAAGAATCCAATTAACATGGGATACAGATGGGACTGATGTAGATTTACATGTATATTATTATACCAGTTCAACAGCAACATCTCCATCATACCACACATGGTATTCTGCAAAGACACCGGATGAGTATAGTGATGGATTATATGGAATTCCCAATGCGTATCTTGATTTTGATGATACAGATGGTTATGGACCTGAAAATTTTACACTGGAACAACTTCCTGCAAGTGGAGTATTTAAGGCATTTTTGAGATATTACAGTGGTGATGTCAATACTACTGCCACAGTGAAGGTATATCAAAGTGATACGCTTGTTTATACGGGTTCACATACATTTACTACTTATGGTAATTATGATGACCCAACCAATGATTGGTATTTTTATACTGCGCAGGTGGTAAATAGTAAGATAAAAAATTAAAAAAAATCTTGACAAAATAAAATTTGGTGTTTATATTATAGTAATTTCCTGGTGGCAATACCGAAGGGGAAACGCCCGTTTCCATACCGAACACGGAAGCTAAGCCCTTCAAGGCCGATGGTACTGCTCTCGCAAGGGAGTGGAAGAGTAGGACGCTGCCAGGATTTTTTTATTTATACTTTACTTTCATAAGATATAACCCCTGAGGAGGGGCATTTTTGCATCGGATTTTACCTGTAAGTATCTTTTCTATGTCTTTTATTGTAATTTTTTCCCTTCCGATATCAATCATTACCCCAATGATACCCCTGACCATCCTCCTGAGAAATCTATTTGCTTCAATTGTGAATATGATTTCATCCTTTTTTATCCGAAGATTAAATTTTTTAACTTCAGATGTTCCTTTATCTTTCATAGATAAATGCGTAAAATCCTTTTTTCCAATAAATAATGGAATTGCCTCTATTATGTGTTCAATATTAAGGGGATATAGTATTTCCAATGTATAATTTCTTCTTATGGGCGATTTACCCAATACACATCTATATTGATAAATTCTGGACTTTGCAGAAAACCTTGCATCAAAATTCAGGGGAACTTTCTGTATGCTTTTTATGTATACATCTTTTCCTGTTATTCCATTTAAGGATTTTTGTAATTTTTCCAGTGGGATATTTTTGTCTATAAAGAAATTTGCTACCTGACCTATGGCGTGAACACCAGCATCCGTTCTACCTGAACCCTTAATTCTGATTTTCTTATTAAATATTGTTTCCAGTGCAGATTCTATTTCTCCCTGAACAGTCCTTTTATCTTTTTGCACCTGCCATCCGAAAAACCCCTTTCCATCATATTCAATTACAATCTTAATATTTCTTTTGGGGTCAGTCATTATCAATTATCATTTTCTTATTCTTTTCTCTGTTTAAAGGTATGCCTCTATCCTTAAAATTCTTATATCCGTTTTCTTACCATAGAAATAAGATACCTTTTTTTCCTTATCTTCATAAGTAAGTAGCGCTTTACCCTTTGCTTCATCTTCATCTACCTTCTTGAACAAAGCCCTTGACTTTTCTGCGGGGATACCTGCGTAGACCCCATAGAACAATGCTTCAAGATTTGCTCCTTTTGCCTTGCCATTCTGCTCTTCATCTCTCTTCTTCCTTGAGAAATCAACAGCAGCGAATAAAGGATTTTTCTCTATAATTATACTATATCCTCCAAGATTTTTTTTGTATATTCCACTATCTGTATCTCCCTCTAAAAATTCAATCATATCAGAAAAGTTATCTTCTATTTCTTTGTTATCTGTATCTCCCTTAAATACTACATACAGGAATATTGTAATGCTGTTAGACAAAAAACGAAGTGCTTTATCTTTTTCCATTTTTCTTTTGGGGTCAGTCATTATCAATTATCATTTTCTTATTCTTTTCTTTCCGTCAACCATTTGTCGAAATCTTCCAGTAAACTTTCTCTATCTGTATCACCAAATCCTTTTGAATGTCTTACCACTGTCAGGAGAGATATGCCGAGTATTTCCGATATTTTGCGATATATAAGATGAACCCTTTCTCGTAATAAGATACTCGCTATAGAAATTTGTTTATTTCTGTTCCATGCTTTCACTGTATGTATATCAAATTTGTATCGCTCTTTTAAAAATGTTTCCACATCCTCAGTAGTTATGTTTTTTACCCTTTTACTCCTTCTTTCTTTTTTCTCTTTTTGAAGGACATTTTTTACAAAATTTTCATCTCCATAGACAATATAATTCTGAACTTTTTTTGGCTTTAACTCATAAGATAACTTCATCCCTTCTATTGTAAATCTTTCAAAATCTTTTCTACTATTATTAAAATAAGATAAAATAGTGTCAACTTCTACAAAACTACTTTCTAAACCCATATAATCTTTATAACTTGACCAGCGATAATTTATGGGATGTTCTACCATTTTAGCCTTGACGGGATTAAGATGGATATATCTTTGTAAAGTTAATAGATATGCAGATTTATCAACGAGGATACTTTTATATCTATCTCCTAATAAATGTCCTTTCCTGTTCCATCTTCTGTTAAAATATTGGACATAACCCGTTAAAAATTCTCTCATCAGCCTTGAAAGGCTAATATTACCTGTTTCAATAAGAAGGTGCGTGTGATTATCCATAAGGCAATATGCGTAAATCTTAAATTTATACCTTTCTATAAGGGAACGAAAAATATCCAGAAACTTACTTCTATCAGCATCATCGTAATATATATTTATTCCATTATTACCTTTCACAATTACATGATGTAATGCACCAGGGTAATCTATTCTTAAAGGTCTTGCCATACCACAATATAAAAACGAATAAAAATTAATGCAACTAAAAAATGATAATTGTTAATGACTGACCCCGATGAGAAGCGGGAAAAATGAATAGATTATAAAGATTATGTCTGTAGATTTTATCTTTAGTGGATGTAGTTTTGACCTTTCCCTTTCAGGTGAATATCCTCGTGATTTTAAGGCGAATGCCAGCTGGTCTGCTCGCCTCAGGGCAGAAAATATTATGGGATAAATAATGGGGATTAGGTGTTTTCCCCTTTTTATCTGTGCTCCCCTTGCCCTTTGCGCAAATATTATCCTCTGCCCTTCCTGGATGAGGGTAGGGGTAAAACGAAGTGCAATGGAAATCATCATAGGTATTTCTGAAAATACAATAGAAAATCGCTTAAATGGTTTTAATATAGCCTCAATCCCGCTTGCAATTTCAAATGGTGCAGATGTAAATGTAAAGAAAGAGGCAGAAATAACCATTAAAAATAGTCTTATTGTAAATATAAGTCCATTCCTTAATCCCTCATAAGTAGCAGTTAAATGCCCAAATGAAAAAATAACCTTGCCGGGTGTAAGAAACAAATGGAACAGGATGGTTAAAGCAAAAAGGAGAACAAATGCTTTGGCTCCCTTCCAGAAATTCTGAGGGGGTATCCTTGCAATATATATAGGAATAAATATTATCAAAAATAGATAAAGGTATCCCGTGAATGTGGTTGTTATAAGAACAGCAGAGACATAGAGTAATGCAAAAAACATCTTTGTTCTGGGGTCTAATCTGTGAATTACAGAATTTCCATATATAAAGGTATTAAATGGGAACATATTATTTTGCGCTTTCTCTTACAAATCCCAAAAATAGTGGCGAAGGATGACATAAGGAGGATTTGAATTCAGGATGTGCCTGAGTTGCAACAAAAAATCTATGTGCGGGAATCTCAATAAACTCCATTAATTTTTCACCTGCTATACTCCGATGCATACCCGAAAATATCAGTCCCTTCTTTTCGAATTTAGAGATAAATTTCGGGTTTACTTCATATCTGTGTCTATGTCTTTCGAAAACAAATTCATCGCCCTTACGAACCTTCCCTAATCTGAATTTTTCTTTTATATCTTTTGTCTTTTTCATATCGCTTGAAATCCTTCCACTTTCTTTATATAACCTATAAACAAGAGTATTTTTCCTAAGAATAGCACTATATGCCCCCAATCTCATAGTTGCTCCGTATCTGCTTTCTTTCAATACTTCCCTCTGAGAGGGCATAAGGTCAATTACGGGATTTCTATTTTTTGGGTCTACTTCTGTGGTATGTGCATTACTAAATCCCAATACATTTCTTGCAAATTCAACTACTGCTAACTGCATCCCAAAACATAAACCGAGATATGGTATGTTATTCTCCCTTGCATATTTTATTGCTGTAATCTTACCTTCTACACCTGATAGCCCAAATCCGCCCGGGACTACGAGTCCTCTAAAATTTTTAAGTATTTCTGTTCCATTTTCCTCAATCTCTTTTGCATCTATCCAATGTATGTTAATACCTATATTAAGCATCGCACCTGCATGCCTCAATGCCTCATTCACAGATATATATGAATCTTTTAAGGTAAATGCACCGATGTCTATATATTTCCCAATCATTGCAATATCTATTTCTTTTTTTGGATGATTTATGCTCTTTACAAGTTTTTTCCACTCTTCCCACTTAGGTTTTTTCAAAGGATTTAAGTGGAGTTTTCCCAGTATCTTTTTCCCCAATTTTTCCCTTTCAAAATTCAGCGGCACCTCATACACATTATCCACATCCGGCGCTGAAATCACATAATCCGTTTCAATGTTTGCGTATGTTTCAATCTTTTTCTTCCTGACATTGTCAAGTGGTTGATGCGCTCTGCAAAGAATAAAATCAGGGAAAATTCCCAATTGATATAGGGATTTTATCGCCTGCTGGGTGGGTTTTGTTTTCATTTCACTGATATGGTGTGGAACAGGAAGATATGTAATAAGCACATATACAACATTCTCTTTGCCAAGTTCTCTTTCAAGGCTTTTTGCCGCAAACAGGAATGGGATATTTTCATAATCTCCAATAGTGCCTCCTATCTCAGTAAGAATAATGTTATAGCCATTTCCTGCTTCTTTAATTCGGGATATAATCTCCTGAGGCACATGGGGTATGAATTGAACGGTCTTCCCTCCATATTTTCCACTCCTTTCCCTTTCAATAATAGCGGAATACACCTGTCCTGTTGTAATGTTATTCCTCCTTGAAAGTTCCTGCCCGAGGAATCTTTCGTAACTCCCTAAATCCTGGTCTATTTCTCCTCCATCTTCTGTAACCCATACTTCACCATGTTCTGTGGGTCTTAATGTCCCTGCATCAAAATTTATATAGGGGTCTACTTTTATTGCGGTGGTTTTGTATCCGTATTCCTTTAAGATTCTGCCTATGGATGCAGTAGCAATCCCTTTTCCAACACCGCTCATTACTCCACCTGCAACAAAGATAAATTTTTGTTTCATATTAACCTCCACCTTTCAAAAATATAAATTTCTTTCTTATTATTTTTCCAGCCATTTTTGCTATCATAAAATACAATCCTGATTTCTTTATTGCAAACGGAAATTTGTAAAAATATGTTCCGGATTGTATATTTTTCATTTCTATTTTATCCCTTAATCTACCTGCCACATCAAATATTTCCATAATTAAATTTCCCTGCTCAACTGTGGAAATTTCTATATAGTCTTTGCTCGTAATAGGATTCCTCATAAATGATATATTGAAATTATGGGGCATAAATGCGGGAACCTCTTTACACTTCACTTCGGGGGTTTTGACCATTATATCATCAATATAAGCACCTTCGGATGTATCTGTGCTATCGGAAATAAATTCAAAGATGAGCTGGACAGTATCCTGATAATTCCTTAGGGTATATGCATAGTCTACCCAATTGTTGGAAAAATCCTTTAATGCCCCGCCAGAGCCAATGAAATCCAGCGTATCAATTTTGGAACTATGCTGGATTTCTACATATAATCCATCTACACCATAATTTGGGAATGTGCTGTTCAGATAGAATGATAGGGTTGCACTATCCTGAATAAATATTTTAGGTGAGATAATTCTTGCATCCATTCCATTTTCATAATAATTTGTCTTTGTTCCGCAATAAACAGAGAATATACCAGAATGCGATTTTTGCGATGTAATTCTCCATAAATCCTTTATGCCTGTATGTTCCCATATTTGTTCTGATTCCCAATCTTCATAAAGTAATTCATTGTCTCTGTTAAGCAAAATCTGGAAATTTTTGTTCTCAAAATTGTTTCCCATCAGGCTATAATCAAGGAAATTTGCGGTATCAGATATGATATTAATGGTATCTACAATAGAATCCTGAGGAAGGATATTGCCAAATTGTTTGTATGGACTTCGGACACATTTAAATGGATTTACCCACCTTTTTATTCCTTGTGCTTCAAAATATCCCTTATTGAAAATCTTAGCAATCACAATTTTTGGGAGGGTTGTTAAAAAATTTTGTGTCTGCATTTTTAAGATGGGTATGCCACCTATAAAGAGAAATTCCTTATCCAAATTTACCTCATCAGAGGATAGATATATATCCACCGGTATCTTTTCGCCATTGTAAATTCCAGAAGCGCTCAGGTTGAATATTCCACGAATAGTTGAATCGCCAGATATTATACTCTCAATGTTCACAGGATTAACATATAAAAATTTTATACTGTCGTTGGGTGAAGTAATTGAAATCTTTACATTGTGCAGGGTATATGGTGTAGTAATTTCTATGTTTAACCCTATATCCTGATTTTTTGGTATAACCCGCCCGTAATCATAATTTGATAAATCTATTATACCAGGCTCCTGAGTATGTTTTATGTGAATCCATTTCACAGCAGGCAGAAAATTTTTACCCGTTCCTACAATGCAGATACTGTCTTCTGTAAAACTATCAGGTAATGTATATTTAATTATCCCTGTTTCATCTGTTTTACCTTTATATAAAATTGTGACCGATGGGCTGGTAATGCAAACATTCAGATTTTCTATTGGATTATTTTGTGTTGAAAAACCTACCTCAAAGGGATTGTATGCATTTATTGTATCCTTTGATGTAATAGTGATGTGCTTTGGCTTCTCTGTCCATACAGGCATTTCAGGGTCACCAAGCAGATTTATCTCGTATTGATGCCACCGATATACATTCGCCTCTCTGGAAAAGGGCACAAAATGTGCCTTTGCATTTGAAAGCACAATGCCTATATTATTTTCCTTGTCTGAAAACAGGTTATGATAAAATTCCTCGTCAAACCTATCTGAATATCCAAAACCAGGATTGCCCGGGGAACCCCAGCCATATCTTGAATTACCTATAAATGCTATACCGCCTCCATCTGGATTATTTATCCAGTGTTCTGCAATTGCGTCATAATCAATTGCGCCCACCCAGCAACCAATGGAATACATTATACCCTCTTTACCTGAATTTCTTAATGTATCAATATCCTGAATGCCAAGATAACCTGTGCCAGCACCAATGACGGAATACCAGCCATGTCCATCGTGATTTGTAATATTATATCCTTCGTTTATTCCTTGATACACAGATGCAGGAGTTTCATTTCCCAGAGATTGATATAACTTTTCAACCTGAATCCTATCAGGCACATAAAGGCTGTCTATTCTATTCTTCCCAATGCCTGCATCTGTATACGGGTCATTCCAGAGTATCATTCCCAGAAATAGATATCTATCTATAATGGCGGTATCAGGTGCTGTTTCATATTTGATAATCTTATTTGCAAAATTCTCCGCCTCTATAGAATTGTGTACAGGTGCCCTTCCAATATAAACATCCGGATAGAGGTCAATAGAATCTCCAACTTCACCATATATGCCATCTCCGTCAAAATCATAATTTCCCTGTAAATCTGCATAATATATATCAGCGGGGATACTGTCTTCATCGTTCATATATCCTGCTTCAGATTTCATTGCGAACAATTTTCTAGATGGAATAATATCTGTATCACCCCCAAGCAAAACCCATTTGAGGCTTCCTGAATTGAACAGAGATTTGATAAAATTTCTGATTTTTTCCTGGGTATCCTTTCCTTCAGAATTTGCCAGTATAGTATCCAATCCAAATATTTTTGTTTCAATCCCCTTTCTCATTTTCCACTCTGCAAAAGATTGAAATGCACCTATAAGAGAATCTGCTGTAATAATTGCATATTCAATCCCATAGGATTTCTTATTAACATTTACTTTGGGGACATACTCTACTTCCACCTTCATTTCTCTTGAAATAAGCAATTTATTCTTCCCTGGTATATAATGCACAGGAT
>WFRC01000139.1 GCA_015486685.1 Caldifarciminota bacterium | reverse complement strand
TAGAAGACAATAATAAAATAATATATAAGGTTGTATTTAAGGAAGAGCATACAGTTGAAAGAATAGACGGCAGTCCGTTTAATTTGCAGGAGTTTTATCAACATCCAAAACTCTATAAAGGGGTATTTGACAAATATATTCCTTACATAAGTACTCTTGTTAATGCAGTATACTGGGAGGAAAAATATCCGAGACTTATAACAAAGAAATATATCAAAGAAAACTATTCCCCGAATATGAAATTAAAGGTCGTTGGAGATATAAGTTGCGATATTGAGGGTGCTGTTGAGATTACATTGAAACAAACTAACCCGGGTGACCCTGTCTACACTTACAATCCCGAAACAGATGATATAATAATGGGTTGTAAGGGGAAAGGCATCGGGGTGCTTGCAGTAGATATCTTACCGAGTGAGCTTCCAAGAGATGCATCTAGATATTTCAGTAACATCTTAATGAGATTCCTGCCTGATATAGTAAATGCAGACTATCCTGAGGAATTTCATAATTGCACACTTCCAGATTATCTAAAAAGGGCAGTGATTGTTTACAGGGGGAATCTCACCCCGGATTATGAATATCTTAAACAATATCTGTAAGGAGGTATAATGGAGAAAGTCCTTATCTTAGGAGCAGGCCGTGTATCCAAACCAATAGTTGATTATCTTATAAAAAATGGATTTTTTGTAAGGATTGCGGAAAAAATCGTTAGTAAGGCGAAAAACCTCATAAAAGGATATAATAAGAGTGAAGCAGTCCAGTGGACAACGGATGATAAACAAAAACTTATTGAAATGGTAAAAGATTCTTCACTGGTAGTAAGTCTTCTGCCATATACCTATCATACAGAGGTTGCTGAAATTTGCATTGAACAGAGGAAAAATATGGTTACAGCATCCTATGTGAGTGAGAAAATGGCAGCATTAGACAGGAAGGCAAAAGATGCAGATGTTATAATTCTGAATGAAATTGGGCTTGACCCGGGGATTGACCATATGTCTGCGATGAAGGTCATAGATGAGGTTCACAAAAAAGGAGGTAAGGTTATATCTCTCAGGTCATTGTGTGGGGCATTACCTGCACCAGAGTCAAGTAATAATCCATTCAGGTATAAATTTTCATGGAGTCCAAGAGGGGTAGCACTTGCAGGTAGAAATAGCGCACACTATCTAATGGATGGAAAGGAAATAAAAATTCCGGGTGAAGAGTTATTTAAGAATTATTTTACAACAGAGATATCCGAGATAGGTAAACTTGAAGTTTATCCCAACAGAAATTCGATACCATATATTGAAAAATATGGTATTAGAGAAACAAAAACAATGTTCAGAGGCACCCTGAGATATCCGGGATGGTGCGATTTGTTATATAATATTTCAAAATTAGGACTGCTAAATACAGAAGAGAAAGATTTCAGAGGAATGAGTTATAAGACATTTATGGCATCTTTAATAAATGCAAAGAATGGAGATATCAGGGGTGAATGTGCAAAATACCTGAATATCAACAGAGACAGCGAAATTCTTGATAAAATTGAATGGCTCGGACTCTTCTCCGATGATAATGTACAAACAGAAAGGGGTGGAAATATTGATGTCCTTGTGGAAAAATTACTTGAAAAACTTTCATATAAAGATGGCGAAAGGGATATGGTGATTTTGAAAGATGAGTTTATTGTGCAATATCCTGAAAAGAAGGAAAAAATAGTTTCTACGCTTGTCGATTTTGGAGTAGCAGGAAAGGACACAGCAATCGCAAGGACGGTAAGCCTCCCTGCCGCTGTTGCTGTAAAACTTATAATAGAAGGGGAAATAAAAGAGAAAGGTGTACATATACCTACAAAAGCAGAGATATACAAACCTGTATTAAGAGAATTAAAAACACTGGGAATTTCTTCTAAGGAAGAAATCTTAGAAAATGTAGGATGAATGAGGATATAGAAAGTATTTGTTATTGCGAGCGACCAACGGGAGCGAAGCAATCTCACAGGATGGGTGGTTCTCTTTTTCTGTCATGCTGAGCCATCGGCGAAGCATCCCTCTTTTTCTTTCAATCTCTCTCCCTTGATGTCTACCTGTGCGTGTCCGCACGCAGACAGGGGAGGGACTAAAGGAGGGTGTTTTTTATTTCTCGAGTTTTTGATTTTTGATGACTGACCGCACTGACCCGCTGAAAATTTACGCATATTCGAATAAATTTAATCTATCTCAAGTTGTTTTTTTATTAGTTTACAAAGACTATCTTTGATTTCAGAATGTCTTGGGATGGGTGCTGTTCTTCCATTCTTGGAATTAATATAAATATCGTGTTTTTTGCCATGCCGTTTTAAGTAACAACCTTTATTAACTAATTCTTTAATAAGAGAATTGCGTTTCACACGGTGATTTGAACTTCTTTCGTTTGAGTTTTAGGAGAAGGAATATCTTCGTTATCTTGCATCATCAAATAATAGGCATCCTGGATATTTTCTTTCAGTTCTTTGAGAGTTTCCCCCTGACTAAATATACCCGGAACTTCTTTCAATCTGCCTACATACCAGTTATCATCAATCCAGTATTCCAGAGTAAAGCGTTTTACCATATTTGTTTACCTCCTATTTATATTTTACATTATATGTTAACAAAATTTTTCTTAATGTCAAGAACAAAATTCGTTTTTCCCCTTTGTCATTGCGAGCCTGTCAGAGGCAGGCGTGGAAGTCGAAGACGTGAGTGAGCGAAGCGAATGAACAATCTCACAGGATGGGTGGATGTCATGCTGAGTCGAAGGTGAAGCATCTCTCTTTTTCTCTGTCATTGCGAGGAGCGAAGCGACGAAGCTACCGAAGATGTGAGTAAGTAAAACGAACGAACTGCCGAAGACGTGAGCGAGTGAAACGAGCGAACAATCTCATTAAATAGGCATTTTCCTCTTTATTTCCCTCCCTTGATGTCTACCTGTGCGTGTCCGCACGCAGACAGGGGAGGGATAAAAGGGAGGGTGAATCTGGAGTGCATTGACCGTGTCAATGCGTCGTTAATCTATTAATTCCGCATTATCCTTGTCACGAATCACGGCCACGCATCACGGTTTTTATTACTTCCCACTTCTCAGTTCCTACTTCTTACTTCCCAGTTCATCTGGGAGTAGGAGGGGCTTCCCAGCCCCGATAAATACTCAATTTCCACCTCCTGTCATGCTGAGCCATCGGTGAAGCATCTTTCTTTTTCTTTCAATCTCCCTCCCTTGATGGGAGGGATTAAGGGAGGGTGTTTTATGCTTTTGAGTTTTTTAATTTTTATGACTGACCCCGCTGAAAAGTGGGTAAAGGATTACATAATCCTGCCATGCTGAATTTATTTCAGCATCTCTGTTTTTCACTTTTTCGCAAAAGTGGAGGCCAATTTTTAAGGATTTACAACGATTTCAGCTCACCGGTTTTTCGCAAAAGCGGTGGATTTGAAAATTTGAAAACTGCTTCCACTCAAACTAAATTTCATTTTTAAAAACCATTAAAAGTGTCATACCGTCAAACCCCATCCCCTTAAAATCGTTCCCTTAAAATAAACCTTAAAACATTAAAACTGTTTTTTCACCCCATCATACCACCGCCACCTTTTTCTCTATACGCATAGGAATTAGTCCAACTCGTTTGTCCCTTAATGGAAATGGATTTAGGTGGATTTAGAGCACGAAATTTACCAGTTTTTGGTTTACAAACTTTTTCAAATATACAGGTACCATCAAATATTCTTAATAAATTATTTTCTTTCAAAAGGAGTTTCCCATTTTCGCGGGGTAATTGTAGAGATTCTATTTGACATGGTAGAAAACTTTTTTTGGCATGTGCTGGTGTTCGACATATGGGACATTTTTTTAGCCGCGCACCAAAATGATAAAACGTATGTCTGTTTTCACACTCATATTGTACAACATTATATTTACAATACTCACGACCAATCCGGTAAAGTAGAAAATCCATTTGGCAAGGTGATGAGGGCGCCGTAGATAGATCTAATTTTTTCCATTCTTCCCATACAGTTCTCCATGCATTGGCACTCATTTCGTCAATATAGCTATATTGATAACAAAATATATCCAAAAAACTGGATAATAAGGGAATATCAGTTTGTAAAATACGGGTTCGTAAAGCTAACTTCATTGTATTGATATCACTAGCAACATCTATCCTGTCGAAATTTAGCAAATTAGGCCATACACCTAATTCAACCATATCTCGTATAAACATATTAGCCTTCTTTAATCCATAACCTATATTTGGAGAATTTACTAAAGATTCTCTTATTCTAACAGCATCGTTGTTAAAATGTTCAGCTATATTAAATGCCAAAATATTGTTTTCTATTAGAAAACGGGCGGAGTTGCGGGCAAAATCAAGACGTTTATCAGTTTGCGATAAACGGGTTAAACCTAAAAATTTTAAGAAATCTTCGGGAGCAGTGGCAATCTCTTGAGCATCAAATTTTGTAGGATCAGCAAAATATTTTTCAAATTGATTTTCAGGAGGTTCTCTAAAATCTTGATTGGCGGTAAAAAACCTGACTTGAGCTATAGATTGAGGTGATAAGCCTAAAGTTTGATGCGTTATTCCAAGTATTTCTTTGCCATATTTTTTTACACCATCTGATAAGGATTGAGCAGCTAATTTTGCTTGTTTTCGATCAACTCTTGCATTTAATATCTCTTTATGATGTGCCTTCCAGAATTTATGAAACTCAGAAAAGTATTGAAGTTCGTTTCCATTAAAAGTAGTGATACCTATCCCTTCATAAGTTTGGAAAAAGTACTCGTTTAATTTTTCCAGAAAACGTTGAGAAATCTGAATTTCAGTAAGATTAGTCCATGAGGAAGGTAGAGGTATCCCCATTCTCTGATTGATTTCCTTAATAAATTTCATAAAGTTTCCCATTTATTTTTCTCCTTTTTTACCTCATATACGAGTAGATATTGATGAACTATTTTTAAGTAATTCTTTGTATGCTGGTCAACAGAATTCTCTCCATCCTGAACAAGGATTATAATTTCCCTAAGCCATAAGTTATCAAGGTTTAGCATATCTACTATTTTTTTAGCAAGTGGTTCTATGTATCCATCAATTCTTACATCGCTAGTTTGGATTACTACAAATCCTCCTTCATTTAAGTCAGGCAATTCTTGATGCATAATTTCTTTTATTCCTTCTAAATAATTTCCAATGTTTGAAAGAGAAAGAGGCTTATTCAAAAATGGGGATTTGATAAAAAGCAATTTTTTGTTCATTTGTTTAGTAGATTTAGCTTCGTTTTTACGAGGGGAAACAAAAGTTATAGTTGAATAATTTCCTTCTTTTGCGTATCTATCAACTACATTTTTATTTAAGCGTTTTTCAAAATCCTTACTTGGTAATATCCATACTGTGGTAGTTTCAATTGCTTCCAATTTTCTTTTCAGTGGTATTTTTTCTACAATAGAGGGAATAACTGAGGTATAGTCTGCATCTCTCTCTTTTACCCTTGATGAATGTGGTGTTTCAGGTTTTTCAAAAATTGTGAGATATTCATGGGCTAAAAGGAGAAAATTATATTTTATGCTATTTGTATACCAGAATCCTGTAGTTTTGCAGTTATGTTGGCGCTTGATAACAAGTTCTTTTAATCTAAAACCTGCTTTCAGATAAACATCTATAAGTTTAAACCCTAATGGAATTATATGTTTTTTCTTGCGTGTATCCCCAATTAAGATAGCACATTGTCTGCCTGGCTTTAAGACTCTAAAACTTTCTCTTGCCACCTTTGTCATCTCTTTTAAGAAATCATTGATATCAAGATATGACAGATCATCCTTTTTTGAGTCTGTATACTGAATAATATTTGAGTAAGGTGGATGGGCACAGATTAGATCTACAGCCCCATCTTCCAGAAATGATAAATCTCTGGCATCATTAATCATAAGTTCAGGCTCATAAATTTGCAAATTATTCTTACCATCAATAAAGGTTAACTGATGAGATTTTATTGGAAAATCTAAATTCTTTTTTGCCAATTCTATCGCTTTACCATTGATATCAAGGGCTATACATTTCCTTCCAAGCAATTTTGCTTCTACTGCTGTAGTTCCTGCACCACAAAAATAATCCAGCACCGTTTCACCAGGCTTTGAATATTTAAGTATGACATTCCTTGGAATATAAGGAGACCAGTTCCCTCTATATTCACCACTATGGGTAGCCCATTTTCCTCTCTGCCTAAAACTCCATACCGTTGTTTGTTCTTCCTGAAAGTCTTTGGGATAAAGCGTTTTTATCTTTTTATGAACATTCAGAGCACTAATGTTAATTCCTTGTGATTTTGTAATAAGTTTTTCAATATATCTAAATGTAACTCCATAC
>WFRC01000138.1 GCA_015486685.1 Caldifarciminota bacterium | reverse complement strand
TAGAGATTTTATGCTCTTCACTAAATTTTTTGCCTACCTTCTTAAGCTCATTACTCAGTTCTTCTCTTAACTCTCTTGAAAACTTATCAATTTCTTCCCGAATCTCATTTAAGCCATCTATCAAATGTTTACGAACACTTTCTATACTATCACTTGCAGTAATAAGTTCAGGGTACTTTCCTTTAAGTTGATTAATATCTTCTTGCCATTTGGATTGTCTCCCGAGATATTTGGCTTTTAAATCTTCTTTGACTTTATTTGTAAGCAACTTATAATCATCAAGTGCCTTTTTAATGCGATCTATCTCCTCTGCAAATTCCTGAGGATCTTTCTTTTTCTTTTCTAGTCTCCTTACTTTCTCAGTGTATTGCTCTTCTTGATTTTCATACCCTTCTTTTATTTTTTCCAAAATCTCCTGAAGTTGTAAATTTGGCGCTCTCATAGAAAAATCATCAATGGCCGTAAGCAACTTATCAAATCGGGAAGCTTCTAATACAACCTCAATCAGGTCTCTTTCTTCCTCTTCTGCCTGTTCTCTGTAACTTGAGAGAATCTTTTTTTTCTTCTCATTTTTTCTGATATCTTTAACAGACACCCCTCTTTTAAGTTCACTGTGAATCAATTTAAGCAAGCTATCTACAACGAATATACGCTCTTCAGGGATTATATCCTTATAAAGCCTCTTAGCTTCAGTATACAGTCTTTCCACTTCATTATTTGTAAGAAGCCCTGCGTGAGTCAATATTAGAAAAAGTGTTTCCTTGCTGCGGTTAGATATGATATTATTGACAAACTCTCTTAGAGATTTTGACTCAATTGGTTTAATAGGATGAATAAATAAAATTGCATTTGCTTCTTCGAAGTAACTAAAAGAAAGATCTTGAACACATCCTATAGCATTTACCCCCGGGGTATCCACTATTCGGAGCTCATCAAAATCCCACTTCAAAGGATAACCAAATTCTATTTGAACCGGGATTTTATCCTTTGTTCTTTCGGAAAGATAGCGTTTAATAATTTCTTGCTTATCTTGAAGATGAGCTCCGGACTGTTCTTCCAGATGCCTGATAAAGTGATTATCTACGGCTAAATCGCCTTCACTCTGAATAATGTACTTATCTATTAATGTTGCAGGTATCTCACGATACACGTCATTTATCTTACATATTCTACTTAATTCTTCCTGGGCTTCGTATATATCTGGTGTCGATGGGTCATCATAAATATCTTTTTCCTTTTTATCTGCGAATTTAACCCTTAAATAAGATGTTTCAGATTTGAATATTTCGACAATTGCACTTGTTTCCTGAAGAACACCTGAAGGAAGAATTTCTGCTCCCAAAAGTGCGTTGATGAAGGTTGACTTTCCGGCCTTCACTTCCCCTGCTACGGATAATATAAATTTGTCCTTCTTTAATGCGTCAATTCTCTTTTCCAGGAATTGGATATCAACACCGTCATTAAAAGTCCCCCTTTTTTCTTTATATCTTTCAAAAAGATCAATTACATTATCTCTATGAGCTTTATATCGTTTTCCTGTCATATTACTTCTCCATTTGATATTTAAATAGATATCTAAAGCTAAATATTTTATTATCCTCAATCATATAATGCGATATTTTATCTAGTCTCAATAGACAAATCATCATCTTTATATCCAAAAAGCGCTATAATGTTTTTGGAAAGCTTAACAATGCTGTTGGCACCAAGATCTGTTTCAACATAAATATCGGTATTTTTTATCCTATTAGGACCCCTTATCTCATTGGGATTTCTTGTAAAATATGGTCTCTTTCGTCCTGCTAAATTAAGAACCTTGTCAAACTGCTCTCTATGGTTAGAAAGCATAATGTTCGTTATTTTTATCAACATCTCCCTCCATGAAGACACTGGAGATCTGGTCCCTTTAAAAGAAAATGCTATAATTGATTTTCCAGTATAGCCCTTGGAAGATGTCGGTGAGGTTTGAACGGATGGTAATTGTGTACGATGTCTTGTTTTTCTCTCAGATTGTATTGTTGTCTCATGACTAACTGTTATCAAAAATTGTTCTACTACTTCATTATCCGGTTTGTAACCACATAATTTTTCTGTAGTATCAGCCAATAGTTCAACTAAAAGTTCATCCGGTTCTATTATTATCTTATTCCATGCTTTAGGAAGTGTCTCTCTTATCAAATACAGTTTTTGTCTGCCTTTATATAGATTTTCAGCATTTTCTATTGCTCTATCAGAAATCACATTATCTTTTGATAAAAATTCTTCAAAATTCTTAGCTATGTCTTCACTTTCCTGATCGTATATTTCAATGGTATAAAATTTTCTCTGTTCCCAGCTTCCTTCACGCAAAGGTAAATAAAACCACCAACTAATCCCATTGGTTAGGATTGCTAGTTTTACACCTTCTTGAAAAGAATAGTTTAATAGTTGCTCTTGGTGTTTTTCTAAATCTTCATTGACTCTTTTTACCTCAATAAACACCTTTTTTCTGCCATTATGAATAAGAGCGTAATCTACTCTTTTGCTACTAACGGAATATTCAGGATGCACCTCATCTATGTTAAAAGGCTCCCAACCCAAAGCTTTCAATATTCTTAATATCACGGCTTGTTTCGTAGCTGCTTCATCAAATGAGAGAAGTCTCCTATCTTTTTTAAAATCTTTTATTAACCCAAGTAATTCTTCCTTCATTTCTACCGCCTCCTTTGCCATGAAATCTCCTTCGGGCATGCTTCTGCCCTTTTGGAAAAGCCCTAAATCACAAACACTGCTTGGAGGTTACTCTTCAAACCTCTAATATAGGTGCTTTTTTCTCTTTCATTATTAAAGGATAAAGTAAAAAATAATTCGTGTCAACCATTTTTTCATTGTTGTAAGTTAGTAGGTGTAGACATATTAACCACCTATGCAACTTCGTTGCAACTAAGAAAAGGGAATAAAGGGATATAATAAAATAAATTACATTTTTAATTTCTTAATTCCCCATTCCTACTTCCTACTTATTCATAAACACCCCGTCGCTACGCGCCAACCCTCTTGCCACATAAGTGAGAAATAAGAAGTGAGAAGGGGGAAATAAATGAAAGCCCGTATGGCTCTAAGAACACCCCCCTGCTACGCAGTACCCCTCTGTAGAGGGGAATTTATACTAATGTCACCCGATAGAAAAGTAAGAAGTAAGAAGTTAGAAATAAGAAGTAGGAAGTAGGGTCTCAATGAGATCCCGGATCAAGTCAGG
>WFRC01000137.1 GCA_015486685.1 Caldifarciminota bacterium | reverse complement strand
TCTACCATTACCTGTTTTGGTGGAATGTCTATCAAAGAAAGAATTCGCTTTGCCTCTTCTATTTTTGTTGCAACATCTGTAATAATAATCATATTCAGGTCATTATTTGCCTGGACAAAACCATCCGGTGATAATCTCTCCTTAATTACATCTACTACTGATGAAGGTGAAACATTTTTTAATGGTAATACTGCCGTCTCCAGCCTCAAAAAATTCTTAATCTTCCTCTTATCCAGTTCCTTCACAAGATTTACCAGATCTGTAAGTTTTGGTTCTCTGTCCGTAATAATCAGCATATTCAGGGCATCATTTATCTGGACAGCACCATACTGAGAAAGCCTTGCCCTGATAAACGGTTCAATCTCGGAAGCCCTGAGGTTTTTCAATTCGACAATTTTGGTCTTTGCATAAATACTGTAATCTTCTCCTTTTACCTCAAGGTTCATCTTCATCTGTCCCATATTTGATGTCGGGGCAAGAATGAGCGATAAATAAATGATTGAATATAACATAACACCTCCTTGTTTAATAAGTTAGAAGTAGGAACTGAGAAGTAAAAACGCTGACCGCCTACCGCTAACCGCTTTCCGCCAAAAAATAATTTATGACAAAGAACATGTTTCGTGACCGTGTCCCGTGTTCAAAATAATGCGGAATGCGGAAGTATCTCGTTAAGCGTAAATCGTTATTCGTTAATCGTAATAACAACGCTTATTTTATCTAACATCTAACATCCAGTATCCTCTATCTCCTTACGCTTTACGGTCTTTTCTCTTTCGTTTTTCACGAATCACCATCACGAACACGTTTGTTAATCCTTTACTCACTTCCTACTTCTCAGTTCCCACTTATCCGTGTCATTGCGAAGAGCGTAGCGACGAAACAATCTCACAGGAAGGGCGGTTTTCCTCTTTTGCCATTCTGATCCATCCCTTATGTCATTCTGAACGAAGTGAAGAATCCCATTCCTCTGTCATGCGAATCCTGAAACAAGTTCTTATCGGGGTTGGAAAGCCCCTCCTACATTTACCTCCTCTTTTATCTCCTCCTATTTCCTATTTTTTCTTTCTTAAAGGTATCACCCTCACTTTAATCCTCTCCCATCAAGGGAAAGGGAAAATAAGGAAAATCCCATTTGGTGGGGGGAGAGATGGGAAATTTCCCTCCCTCTGAGAGGGATTAAGGGAGGGTTTCCTTTTGCGGTTAGCGGATAGTGGTAAGCATCCTCATCTCTTTCAACATTCAACTCATTTAACCATTCAATATTAATATAGGATAAAATTCTATTTTGTCAAGAATTTTTTGAGAAAATCTGGGGGTCAGTCTTGTGAATTGTGAATTACAATATAAACTACAGGTATAATTACTTTTTATGCTGATTGTGGGATTTCTGCTGTTTTCTATGTTTTATCAATTTTACTATCTCCGCATTATAAGGCAAACTGGCATCGGAATTTAATTCATAAAGTTTTTTACCCATTCTATAATGACTTTTTACAAGTTTTACCTTCTCCAGTATTTTCAAGTTTCTCGAACAGGTTGTTTTTGGAATTCCCATAATGTCCACTATATCCTCTAATGCAATTATTCTGTGCTTTATTACTATCTCCATCAATTTAATCCTTTTTGCATTTGAGATTGCCTTAAATAATCTTAACAACATATCCATTTCTCCTCCTTTCCCAAAATATTTTTAATTTTTTTACTGTTGATAAACCACTATTGCGAAATAGTGGAACGCTGAAAGATAGCAAAGAATACCCAAATTGCAAGTAATCTCTTAAAAATATTCACCACTATTTCGCAATAGCGGTTCAATTTTTTCTAAAAAAATGGTAGCAAAAACCCGTAAAATTTTTATTTTTGGCTTCAGGCTTACTTACTATATGCTTTGAAAAGTTTATAAATACTTATTTCTAAGTAATCTATGATAAATTTTATTTCTTTATTTTTAAAACCCACTATTTCGAAATAGTGGATTTCGATATAAGTAAATTTTTTACTCACATTGAAGAATTTATTATGTTTTAGATGGATTAAAAATCTTTTTTACCTGTGATAATTTCGTAGATTTTTTTATATCTTTCAGATGTATTTTTGATAATATCAAGAGGTAATGATGGTGGGGGAGAATTTCTATCCCACCCTGTTGTAAGAAGATATTTTCTGACAAACTCTTTATCCATATCCATTGGGGCACCTGCTGCAACAGAATCTGCAGTCCAGAATCTGGAGGAATCCGGTGTAAATATTTCATCAATAAGAATAATCCTATCCTGATATTTTCCAAATTCAAACTTTGTATCTGCAATAATTATACCCTTATCTGCCAGGAAATTATGGGCTGTTTTATATAATTCAATAGATTTTTCTTTAAGAAATCTCGCATTCTCTTTCCCAATTAAATTCTCTACCTTGTGAAAATCTATATTTTCATCGTGTCCGCTTTCTGCTTTGGTAGTAGGTGTAAACAAAACTTCAGGCAATTTACTCCCTTCACTTAAACCATCGGGTAATTTATAATCTATTATTTTCCCTGTTTTCTGGTAATCTCTCCATCCACTCCCTGCAAGATAACCCCTTACAATACACTCAACAGGTATAGGGTTGCTCTTTTTTACAATCATACTCCTGTCCAATAACGCTTCATACCCTTCAAGATTTAACACTGATATATCATCTGTAATAAAATGATTTTCAATTACTCTTTTTAACTTATCAAACCAGAACACGGCAATTTTATTTAATACAATGCCTTTATATGGGATTAAATCAGGTAGTATCCAGTCAAATGCAGAGATTCTATCCGTCGAAACAATAAGGAGATTTTCATTGAGGGAAAATATGTCCCTGACCTTTCCCCTCTTTAATAACGGTAAAGAAGGAATATTTACTTCTTTTACAGGATTCAATTTTTTCTTTTTCCGTATTTTTTCTGATATTTTTCCACCCTTCCTGCTGTATCAATAATCTTCTGCTTGCCCGTAAAAAATGGATGGCAGGCAGAACAGATTTCTACATGCATCTCTTTTTTTGTGGAACGGGTATGGATAATATTACCGCAGGAGCATTTTATTACTGTGTCATAATATTCAGGGTGTATACCTTTTTTCATCTTTCCTCCTAAGTAGTCATCAATTTTAGAAATTCTTTATTATTTTTTGCTGTTTTCATTTTACCTTTTAAAAATTCCATCGCTTCAATAGGGTTCTGAAATTCGCTGAGCAGTTTTCTTAAAACCCAAACCCTGTTAAGTTCCTCCGGGGTAAGTAGCAATTCTTCTTTCCTTGTTCCGGACTTAAAAATATCCATTGCAGGGAATATCCTCCTATCGGCGAGAGAACGGTCAAGGACAATTTCCTGATTGCCTGTTCCCTTAAATTCTTCGAATATTACATCGTCCATCCTTGAACCTGTTTCAATTAAGGCTGTGGCAATTATTGTTAAACTACCTCCATCTTCAATATTCCTTGCTGCACCGAAGAATTTTTTTGGTAATCTTAAAGCAGTTGAGTCCACTCCACCCGAGAGAGTTTTACCGCTGTGTGGTATGACCAGATTATTTGCCCGTCCATACCTTGTTATACTATCCAGTAGAATTACAACATCTTTATTATATTCAACAAGCCTTTTTGCCTTTTCAATTACCATATTCGCTACTTGAATATGTCTTTCTGGTGCCTCATCAAAGGTTGAGGCAACAACTTCTGCATTAACAGACCTTTGCATATCGGTCACCTCTTCTGGCCTTTCATCTATAAGCAGGATTATTAGATATATTTCACTATGATTTTCCGTAATAGAGTTTGCAATCTTTTGTAAGAGAATTGTCTTTCCTGCCCTTGGAGGAGATACTATAAGTCCCCTTTGTCCCTTTCCTAATGGTGCTAAAAGGTCAATAATACGCATAGAAATATCGCCATCAGACCTTTCTAATTTTATCCTTTCTCTTGGATAATATGGGATGAGTCTTTCAAATAGTATTCTTTGCTGTGCTTTTATGGGGTCTTCACGATTTATTGCCTCAATTTCATCAACTGCAAAATATTTTTCACTATTTTTAGGCTTTCTTATTTTCCCAAAAATGGCATCCCCTGTTCTGAGTCCAAATTTTTTTATATAGACAGGAGATACATATATATCATCTGAACTGGGGGTATAACTGTGAGCAGGAAAACGCAAAAAACCATAGCCATCAGGAAGTACTTCTAAAAATCCCTCTGCACGAAGAGTGTCATTATTCTCAGCCTCTTTCTGAATAATTTGCATCACGAGTTCCTGCTTTTTTAGGCCCTTAGAAGTGACACCTATCTTTTTTGCGACCTTTAATAGGTCCTTATAACTCTTTTTGTTTAATTCAGTTATTGTCATGGGTATTTATTAAGGTTTCTCCAATATACAACCTAATCAATATTTGTCAAGGAAAAAACGCATAAAAAACAAAAAAATCAATAATGTCCTAATAAACCACGCCTTTTAGCAATCTTTTCACACCATTTGAAAAACAAGAGTCCTATTCCCAGATACACTACTGCATTTAAGAAAAGGAACAATAAATCATTTATGGGCATTCGATAGATAGGTATTTTATTAATCATATTTTTTGCAATGAGATTTGTTCCTAACGAAAAAGGTAATATCTTCAGAATGGGCATTTTATCTACCGGTGCTGCAATAAAAGCAATAAATACAAACTGGAGAATCTGAAAAAATGCCTGAACCTTCTTAAAAATGAGTCCTAATCCTCCTGTTATATAACCAATTCCATATCCTGAGGCAATCGTAAGTGCCATAAGGGGAAAGAGTGTAACCACATCCAGATGAAGAAATTTTCCTGTTGTTATCATCATTAAAAATAGGACGGGGACAGCTGATATAAGGCTCAGGAAGAAATCAGAAATCACCATAAAGATTGAAACCCAGATGAAACCTGAAGGGCACATATATAACTGCTCCAATGTGCCGTTCTTTGCTTCATCCATTAAACTCCATGATAGACTGCTGTATGCTAAAAGTGCATATGTCCAGATGAAAAATCCTACAATCAATCCTTCTGTTGTTCTGCCAAATTTAGGCGTACCCCCTGCTACAAACTTTAATCCCAAAAAAAACACAAGAAACACAAGATATATGGTAATTATACTTGATACCGTATTGAATGGATATCTTTTGAAATTAATCCATTCTTTCTTAAATATTGTCTTAAACAGTATCCAGAGTCTCATTTTTTACTATCTTTAGATAAACCTCTTCAAAATCGGGCTCTTTATTTTTAACAGACCTCAGTGCTAGCCGATTTTGCCTTAAAAAGTCCATTACATCATAAATTCTTAATATATCTTTAAGTTCAACTTCTATTTGTGTCTTATCCTTATCCTCCTGAAATTTTACAAATAAAAATTCCTTCTCCATTTTGCGCTTATCTTCTTCGGCAATCCTTCCCTCAACCTCAAATATATACGCATTTACCCTGAAAAAATTCTTTAAATTATCCACTTTATCCTTGACTACAATCTTTCCTTTATTTATAATTATTACATCTTTACATACATCCTCTACCAATCCCATATTATGAGAACTTAAAAGTATAGTCTTCCCGTCCAATTCAGCCTTCTCCCTTATCAAATTTTTAAGTTCATAGGTAGATTCAACATCGAGCCCCAGTGTGGGTTCATCCAACAGCAAAATATCGGTATTCTTTATAAATGCGCAGGCGACTGCAAGTTTTTGCTGCATTCCCCGGGAAAGAAGTCGTGCTTGAACATTCCGTTTTTCCTCTAAGTGAAAAAATTCAATAATCTCTTTAACATCTTCTTTTATGTTCCTTCCAGCCAGTCCCTGCAGTCCTGCAAAAAATTCAAGATTTTCTCTTACCGTCAATCTCCAGTATATATTCCTGTTCCCTTCCAGTACCGCTGCAATGTTTTTGAGGGCAAAAGCAGGGTTTCTAAATATATCGACACCTTTGATGAAAATTTTACCCGAACTGGGTAGTAACAAAGTGCATATAGACTTTATGGTTGTTGTTTTACCTGCACCATTAGGGCCTAAAAGCCCCACAATCTCTCCTTTATTTAGCGAAAAAGAGAGACCCACAAGGGCTTCAATCCTTTTTCCATTTGATTTATATACCTTTTTCAGGTCTTCTACTTTTAACATAATAGTGGGGTCAGTCGTTCAAATTACAAAAATCACAATCAAAAAACAACAATATATATCACTCTTCTTTTTTTGATTTAGTAGCCTTTTCCTTTTTTGTTGCTGCCTTA
>WFRC01000136.1 GCA_015486685.1 Caldifarciminota bacterium | reverse complement strand
GAGGATACACTTTGCTTACCACAAAAGAGTTTGCACCTAGATTATTTACAAATTTGAAAGTTTCAAAAATTTTTTCTACATTTATAGGTGTTGCAACAAAATGTATACGGACAATAAAGGAAGAACTGGCTATATATTTAATGGAATGAACAACATCATTGAAAAAATCCTGTTGTCTTTGTAAAAAGTAGACTTCTCTATCTGGGCCGTCTAAGCTAATTTGAACCACGTCAAATTTAGTAAATAGTGTTTGAAATTTGTTAATTATAGAATGAGTTAATAAGGAACCATTTGTATAAAGAGAAATATTGATGTTTGCCCTTTTTATTTCCCTTAAAATATCAAGTAAATGGGGATGTAACAACGGTTCTCCTCCACTAATTATAACTCTACTAACTTCAAGTTCCTTAAACTG
Organism: Caldifarciminota bacterium; assembly: GCA_015486685.1. Classification (GTDB taxonomy): domain Bacteria; phylum Hydrothermota; class UBA3072; order WFRC01; family WFRC01; genus WFRC01. Next base: position 2,199 of record WFRC01000136.1, on the reverse strand, counting down.
GTTTACCAGACTTAAAGCTAAAGGATATTCGACTTCTTCAGCAGATTTTTTTGACCAACAATGTATACACCTACTATTGCATTTACCTGTAATAACCCATCCAATAGTCAATGGCGATTTAAGATAACCTACCCCTTTGCTTATTCGCATTCTCTCCAAATATACCTCCGGAAGAAATGGATATTCTGTCCCATCCTTATTCTTCCCACTCTCTAAATATTTTAGTATATTTAAAATTTCGGCAATCCCTATCTTTTCACTCATCATTAGTATTGTAATATTGAAACTTAAGAACAAAAATTAGGGTAGCTCAACAGGTGAATGAGCTACCCCCATATCTGTATCTTATTTAACCCCGTGACTTTTGGAACAATCCCTTGCTATCGAGGTCGCTTTAACAACTTCATCATCTTCTTCTTCCTCGAAAACATCAATAAGCGTTAGATCAAAAGGATCATCTACATTTTTCAAGTGTTTAAATTTATCCATCTTTACCTCCCTTTTTTAAGTTTGTTTTAGTTTTGTTAACTCCCGTTAACGCGTTAACCTTTTCTTTTTCGCTGTCAATTCAGAGATGCAAATCCACATTTTTGATAATGCATTATCATTTATATATATGCAATTTTCGTGCCAGTTTTGAAAAAATTTTTAAGTGATTGAAAATCAGAGAAATTGGGAGATCAATAAAAATTAGGACTGTGATTAAAAGTCACACTACTTTTTAAGAATTTGTGCCTAAAATTTTCTTAATCCCTTGTTATTTATGGATTTTAATGGAGTGTGATTAAAAATCACGCTACTGTGACCGAAAATCACATTTTATATCGTTTTACATATCTTGAGAGAACTTCTCTCCTTATCCCCAGTTCTTCTGCTGCTTTTGTTTTGTTCCCATTGTATTTTTCAAGTGCCTTCTCTATCTCTTCCTTTTTGAGTTTATCTATTTTCTCCTTTAGTGTTTTGGGAGTTTTATTCTTCGGGTTTCTTATCTCCTCTGGAATATCTTTTACCCTTATCTTTTTATCCCTCTCCCATTCCTTCTTCTTTGCTATCCTCTCCATCACCATCTTGAGTTCCCTTATATTCCCTGGCCAGTTGTATCCTTTTAATCTATCTAACGCTGCCTTTGTTATGACTACCCCATACTTTCTGTAATCTTTAAGAAAATATCCTACAAATTCTCCAAGAAATTCTAATCTCTCCCGTAGTGGTGGTAGGTATATCTCGTGAAATCTTATCCTGTAATATAAATCTATCCTGAATGCACCCTTGTTTACAAGTTTCTTTATATCCTGATGGGTGGCACAGATAACTTTGAAATCTACTTTCTTCCCTTCTTTTGCACCTATCCTCCATACCTCTCTATCCTCTATTACCCTCAATAACTTACCCTGTAATTCAATCGGTAAATCACCTATCTCATCCAGCAATATTGTCCCTCCCTCTGCAAGTTCAAACTTCCCAGGCATACCTGTCTTAATTGCACCCGTGAATGCCCCTGGCTCATATCCAAATAATTCTGATTCCATAAGACTCTCAGGTAATGCCGCACAGTTTACAGGGATGAAATTCCCTTTTCTCCTTGTCTGATTGTGTATTATTCTCGCTAGAACCTCCTTCCCTACACCTGTCTCACCTGTGATAAGCACAGGATTTTTGTCCTCTGCGGCACTTACCACTGCCTTCTTTATCTTATCTGTTATCCCTATTGATGAATGTAGTTGATATATAAATGGAGCATCTGTTATCAAAATCCTTGGCGGCTTTGATTCCCTGAAACAGAGAATATATCCTTTCTTAAATGGTATACTCTGAAAGATAAAGTGTTCATAATGTTTACTTATTTTTCCCCTCCATAGTATCTCAACATTCTCAATCTCTCCTTTCCATATATCCCCGGGTATCATATAAGCGATATGCTCAATATGTTTACCAATAATATCTCTAACACCTAAAAACGAAGGAACACCATCTGAATGCGAGATTATTTTCCCATTCTGGTCCACCACAATAAAATATGTGTCTATATTCTCTATTATTTCCTTTGAATAATCTTTCATAGGCAGAAGATAGTAATGAAAATTTCTTTTTCAACCCTTTTCCAATTTAGCCAATTGGGAAAATAGGGAAGTTGGGAAAAACTCATCTTTTCTTGTATAATCCCTGATATACCTGTGATTTTGCAAGTAGTTCATTATG
>WFRC01000135.1 GCA_015486685.1 Caldifarciminota bacterium | reverse complement strand
ATGGTTAAAGATGTATCCCCAAATGCCGTGCTTGATACCTTCTTTTTTGAAAATCTGAAGGATATATCAAAACCCCTTGTAATGCATATTATGTATCACATTCAAAATTTCATTCAGAATGCGGGGGATATAAAAATTTTGTATCTTCCGGAAATCTCAAAAAGGTATAGATTTAAGGAAATTTCCCTGGAAAGGAGACAATATCCACTTGTATATGAATCACCAGAGATGATAGTTCACCATTACAGGTTAGAGTTCTTATATCCTGTAAAACTTGATAAGATACCTGGAAATTTGCGTTTGACAAAATCCTTTGCAGGATATGCATCCCATTATAAAAGGATTAAACACACCATTACCTTTACGGACACATTCCAGCTAAAACAGAGGATAATACCTATTCCAAAATATAGTGCATACAAAAATTTAATCAACAGGATGAAAACCGTTGTCAAAAAACCTATATTACTGGAGGAAAAATGATAAAGACAGCCGTAAGCCGATGGCAGTTAGCCGTTGGCGAAAGGATTAGTGAATGAGAAAAATAGCTGTCAGCAATTCAAGGAAGAAAATATGGGCTTCCAGCTGCCAGTATTGTCATTGCGAGCCTGCCAGAGGCAGGCGTGGCAATCTCATTTAATAGGCAATCCCCGATGAGAACAACAGCCAAAAGCCGTTAGCAAAAATAAAAGAATGGTGATACGATTATACGGATATGAAAATGAAAATTGCAAAGTGCAAAATGAAAAATAAAACAAAAACAACAAGAATAATCTTGGATTTGGGAATTGGGCTTTCTTGCTTCCCACTTCTCAGTTCCTACTACCAACTTATTAACAAGGAGGTAATATGAAAAGAAAAAAAATAATTGCTTACGCCTATCTTACCATTATATTTTCTACTATAATACTTGTTTTTACAGGGTGTGCAAAACAGGTATATCAAGGAGAAGAGGATATTCTGTATCTTATGAACGGAGAAGAAGTGGTAGGAACTGTAATAAATTATAAAAAGGGGAATATTTCCGTAAAAAAAGGAAAATCTGTCAGAAAAATTCCCGGAGATAGCGTTGCAAGTATTGAATTCTCACAGGTAAGAGAAGGAGATAACTGGAAGACGGTAAATGATATTAAGGACAAAATTTTATTAAATGCCTTGAAGATAGATGTTTCAAACTACAAAAATGCAGGATATGTAAATCTTCTCGTTTCAAAAAATATTACATTCAAAAAAGATGGAAGTTACATTATAAAAATAAGAAAAATCCGAAGGATAATGGCAGAAAGGGGAAAAAATGCTGCCAATAATTGTATATATTATTTATCCTCTACAGAAAATGCGCATCTTGATTTCGCAAGAACAGTAAAAATAGATGGAACAATTGTCCACATAATGGATAACGCCATTGAAAATGCATCTATCTATCCCTCATATCCTGATTATGATAGATTGAGAAGTATAAAATTTGCCATACCGGAAGCAGGTATTGGAAATGTTCTGGACTATCAGGTAACAATTAAAGGAAAATCCACTCGGGGAAACCCATTCCTATTAGATGATGTATTGGGAGATAAAGACCCCACCATTTACCAGGATATTGAGTTAATTTTAACGCAGGGTATTAAATTCTATTTTGGCAGTGCTCAACCTGATACAGATTGGGTAAAAAACGGTAATCATTATTACAAATGGGAGTTGAAGAATGATAATGGATTTGTTCGTGAAATAAATATGCCTCCATTGTATGATATAAGAAAAAGGGCATTTGCTTCACCCATCTGGGGTATAAATGACCTGATAAATTTGTTTAAGATAAGGTTTAAGAATTACAAACCTATTGCAGACAGCATTATAAGTGGGAAAAAAGATACTATAAATACCTTATACAATTTTGTAAGAGAAAATATAAAATATGTTCCCGTAAGCCCACAGGCATTTTCCTTCAGACCATATCTACCTATACAGGTGATAAAAAGGGGATATGGAAATAGTTTCGATAAAACATTCCTTTTTTATGCATTATTAAGAGCAGAAAACATACCTGCAAGGGCGGTTCTGGTAAAAAGTAAAAAGAGAGGAAAACCATTCTTAAAATATCCTGTGTTCAGTCAGTTTGATGGTATGATTGTAACACTGAGAGGAAAATGGTATGAACCCACTCTGAATACAAGAGAGTCAGGGGTTATATCAGGGAAATATCAGGGAACAGTGGGTATGGATTTATCCGGTAAAGAAATTAGTGTGCCATTTCCTGAACTCAAAGATATGAAAACATCCTTAAAGAGAAAAATTGTGATAATGAAAAATGGTAATGTTCTGGTGAATGAAAACATTCAATGGAAAGGATTGAATGCTGAAAAACTGAGGAAATGGAAAGAACTTTTACCCGAACAGATAAAGATAAATATAGAAGCATATATAAACACAGTTCATTCCGGGGCACTGCTCAAAAGTTATCACCTCTCAGATTTGAATGATATAAGTAAACCGCCAACACTTTTAATTACTTACAAAATAAAGGAGTTTTCTCCCCCTTATGGTAAGTTTATGATTTTCCATTTACCCGGATTAAAATACAATGCAGATGTTGTATCAAGTGAGAAAAGGAATTTTCCTATATTCTATCTCACTCAGAGATATGACGATAAACATATTGAACTAATTATCCCCAGAGGATACAAGGTAAGGTATTTAATGAAAAGTGTTGATTTATCTGTCCCAGGGTTTAATTTTATCCTGAAGATTCAACGCAAAGGAAGGAAGATTTCTTTTGAAGCAAAAACAATACGGAAGGGGACAATTATTGCACAAAAGGAATATCTTAAATACAAAAATGCTCTTGAAAGGGTTGCATCTTTGAGCGATAAATGGATTGTGCTGGAAAAAAGATGACGAAATAATATTTTGAGAACTTTCCTTAAATTGATGTTTTTGTAAACCTATAATTGTAGGATATAAGAGGGGATGAGGAGGAAATCCTTTTTTAAGGCAAATTCCTTGTTCTCATCTGTTATTGTGTAATAAACGAATAGTGGGTATATCTTTCCGAATTTTTCTTCTGCCCTCTTTATGAATTTATCAAAATTTTTTATTTCCTTTCTTGAGGGTTCTGTTTTTGATTCACCAAATATATATACTGCTTCTCCATCCTTTTTCCCTACCCCATATATATTTATTTCCCTCTTTTTGTCATCTATGGAAATATATCTTCTATCCATAACCTCTATTTCTATTCCATACCTTTCCTTTAATATAGACGGTAGAGATTTTATTGCCCTATCTTCGAGGTGGAATCCTATTGTATGAGATATTCCTCCAACCTGCTTTTTTAAGTCTTTGTGTGAAATTATTAGTGCCCCTAGTTCTTTTTCTGTTTTCTTCTGCGCCTCAGTAAGTTCAGCAACACTGGTTTCAAGTCTTGTAAGCCTTTCCTCTGATTTCTTCTGCGCCTCAGTAAGTTCAGCAACACTGGTTTCAAGTCTTGTAAGCCTTTCCTCTGATTTCT
>WFRC01000134.1 GCA_015486685.1 Caldifarciminota bacterium | reverse complement strand
TAAGGAGGTAAATAAAATGGCGAAAGAGAAGTATGAGAGGACGAAGCCACATGTCAATGTAGGGACGATAGGTCATGTAGACCATGGGAAGAGCACATTAACATCGGCGATGACGAGGGTATTAGAGACGAAGGGTTATGCGAAGTTTGTGCCTTTTGAATCGATAGATAAGGCGCCTGAGGAGAAGGCGAGGGGAATAACCATACAGTTAGCGCATATAGAGTATGAGACGGATACGAGGCATTATGCGCATATAGATTGTCCCGGGCATGCGGATTATATAAAGAATATGATAACGGGAGCGGCGCAGATGGATGGGGCGATATTAGTAGTGAGTGCACCAGACAGTGTAATGCCGCAGACGAGGGAGCATGTATTATTAGCTCGGCAGGTGAATGTGCCGTATATAGTAGTATTTATGAATAAGATAGATATGGTAGATGACCCTGAGATATTAGATTTAGTAGATATGGAGATAAGGGATTTATTAAACAGTTATGAATTTCCAGGGGATGAGATACCGATAATAAGAGGGAGTGCATTAAAGGCGTTGCAGTGTGAGGGAGACGAGTGTGAGCCGTATTGGAAGCCTATCTGGGAGTTAATGGAGAAATTAGACAAGTATGTACCGTTACCTAAGAGGGATATAGACAAGCCGTTTTTAATGAGTGTAGAGGATATATTCAGTATAACGGGCAGGGGGACAGTAGCGACAGGTAGAGTAGAGAGGGGGAAATTAAAGGCGGGGCAGGAGGTAGAGTTAGTAGGGTTGCGAGATACGAGGAAGACAGTAGCGACGAGTGTAGAGATGTTCAGGAAGATATTAGATGAGACGGTAGCGGGGGACAATGTAGGATTATTATTGAGGGGTATAGGCAAGGATGAGGTATTAAGGGGTATGGTAGTGGCTGCGCCTGGGAGTATAACTCCGCATAAGAAGTTTAAGGGGCAGGTATATGTATTAAAGAAGGAGGAAGGTGGGAGGCATACGCCATTTTTCAATGGATACAGGCCTCAATTTTATTTCAGGACGACGGATGTAACGGGTTCGGTAAAATTACCAGATGGGGTAGAGATGGTAATGCCTGGTGACCATATAGAGATGGAGATAGAGTTGATATATCCCATAGCAATGGAGAAGGAGCTAAGATTTGCAATCAGAGAAGGTGGGAGAACAGTGGGAGCAGGTGTAGTTACGGAAATATTGGAGTGAATTAAATGGCAAGAAATATCCGTATAAAATTACAGGCATATGACCACAGAATTCTTGATGAATCGTGTAAAGAAATTGTTGAAGTGGCAAAAAGAACAGGAGCGAAGGTAAATGGTCCTATTCCTTTACCAACAAAGAAATCACTTTTTACTGTTTTGCGCTCTCCCAATGTTGATAAGAAATCCAGAGAACAATTTCATCTTATGGTGCACAAAAGATTGATAGATATAATGAAACCATCTAATCAGACAGTTGACGCCTTAACGAAACTTGACCTTCCTGCTGGTGTAGATGTGGAGATAAAGTATTAAAATGATAAGAGGAGATTGATTAGAAAATGAAAAATGAAAATTCTAAAATGCAAAATTACAATAGGAATATTCCTCTCAGCGGTAAGCGGTTAGCTGTAAGCTGTCAGCTATTTTGCTTTTTACGCCTTACGCATTACGTTTTACGATCTTCGTTTTGTTGGAAATCTTATGGGAGTGTATTATGGACGGATTAGTCGGTAGAAAAATAGGTATGACGCAAATATTCAAGGAAAATGGTAAGGTTATTCCTGTTACCCTTCTCAAGATGGGTCCATGCTATGTAATTGGGCATAAAACAGAAGATAAAGACGGATATAATGCGGTTATCCTGGGATATGAAAAGGTGAAAAGGACTAATAAGCCTCGTCAAGGTATTTTCAAGAAGGTAAAAATTGACCCTCTTAGATATATATTTGAATTTCATACGGATGACCTGAATAAATATGAAATTGGTAAGGCAGTAGAAATAGATTTGTTTAGCAAAGGGGAGATAGTTGATATAACAGGATGGACAAAGGGTAGAGGTTTCCAGGGCGTCGTAAAAAGATTTAATTTTTCAGGTGGGCCATCAGGGCATGGTTCAAGATTTCATAGAATACCCGGGTCAATCGGGCAGCACACCTGGCCCGGAGAGGTGAAAAAGGGAGCAAAAATGCCGGGAAGAATGGGAAATACCCAGAAGACAATCAAAAATCTGGAGATTGTGGATGTAGACAAAGAAAAATCTCTTATAGCGGTGAAAGGTGCTATCCCTGGTGCAAGAACTTCCCTTGTTTTAATAAGGAAGAGGCGGGTAAAATGAATGTGAGATATTTTGATAGCAAAGGTAAGGTAAGTAAGGTTGAACTACCAGATGAGATTTTTGGCGTTGTTCCTAATGAATCCGTGGTTTATGAGTATGTCAGGATGTATCTTGCAAATCAAAGGCAGGGCAATGCATCTGCAAAGACAAAAGGAAATGTGCATGGTGGAGGTGCAAAACCGTGGAGGCAGAAGCATACAGGAAGAGCAAGACAGGGTTCAAGGAGGTCACCTTTATGGAAAGGTGGTGGGGTAGTCTTTCCTCCCATACCAAGAGACTATGCCTATTCGATTTCAAAGAAAAAGAAGAGAATTGCACTTAAATCAGCCCTGTCTCATAGGGCTAAAGCAGATAATGTTCTTATTATTGATGAATTTAAGATAGATGTGCCAAAGACAAAAGAAGGGGAAAGGATATTGAAAGAAATTGGTGTGTATAAAGAAAAGAGTCTTATTCTTTACAGTGGAAACAATGAAAATTTTTATCGTTCATTCAGGAATATACCGAATGTGGCAATAATGCCTGCCAATTTAATAAATCCGTATATTGTGCTCTGGGCGAAGAATGTCCTTTTTACACGAGATGGTTTAACAAAATTTAAAGAGGTGATACATTGAGAGAACCAAGGGATGTAGTTATAAGACCTTTAATTACGGAAAAGGGAACATTTATAAAGTCTCAATCGAAGTATATATTTGAAGTTGCGATACCTGCGAATAAACATGAGGTGAAAAAATCTATAGAAGATTTATTTAAGGTGCATGTGTTAAAGGTAAATATTGTAAGAGTGAAAGGCAAGGTCAAAAGGCTTGGAAGATTTACCGGCAGGAGAAAGAATTGGAAGAAGGCGATTGTGACATTAAAAGAAGGTGAAACAATTGAACTATTTGAGGGGCTTTAATAATGAATGTTAAACATAATAAACCTGTAACACCCGGGTCAAGATTCAGAAAACCCCCTGATTTTGGAACAATTACAAAGGGAAAATCAGAATCTTCTTTAACTGTTGTGTTGAAAAAAAGTTCCGGGAGAAATAATTTAGGAAGGATTACGATAAGGCATAGAGGTGGCGGGAGTAGAAGATTTTATAGAATAATTGATTTTAAGAGAGATAAATTTGGGATACAGGGCAAAGTTGCATCAATTGAGTATGACCCTAATAGAACATCTTTTATAGCATTGGTGAACTATATTGATGGTGAAAAAAGATATATTTTATCGCCAAAGGGACTGAAAGTAGGTGATAAGGTAATTTCAGGTCACGATGTCCCTGCCGAGGTGGGCAATGCCCTTCCCCTTGGTGAAATTCCGTCAGGGTCAGAAGTGCATAATATTGAATTAACACCCGGCAAAGGTGGGCAGATTGTAAGAGCGGCGGGCTCGTCTGCAACACTGCTTGCAAAAGAAGGTGATTTCGCGCATATCAGTCTTCCATCAGGAGAAGTGAGATTGGTAAGATTGACCTGTCTGGCTACCGTTGGACAGGTATCCAATGTAAATAATTCTGCTGTGGTAATGGGTAAAGCCGGGCGAAAAAGATGGTTGGGAAGAAGACCTTCTGTTAGAGGGGTTGCAATGAATCCTGTTGACCATCCATTAGGTGGAGGAGAAGGAAAAGCGGCAGGTGGAAGACATCCCTGCAGTCCATGGGGTAAACCTGCAAAGGGATATAAAACAAGAAAAAAGGGAAAAATTTCTGACAAATATATTGTGAAAAGGAGGAAATAAATGGGGCGTTCGAGTAAAAAACCTCCGTATGTTGATGAAAAATTATTTAAAAAGATTGATGAAATGGAGAAGAGCAAAAAGAAGAAACCTGTGAGGACATATAAAAGGGCATCTATGATTGCTCCTGAGTTTGTTGGGTATACGATTGAAGTTCATAATGGTAAGACCTTTATTTCTGTATATATAACAGAGAATATGGTTGGTCACAGGTTAGGTGAGTTCGCGCACACAAGGATATTTAGAGCCCATGCGGGGACGAAAAAAGAGAAAACTACCGTAAAGGAAAAGGAGAAATAAATGCTTGAAGGTAAAACAATTCAAAAGTATATAAGAATTTCTCCTTCTAAAATGAGAAGAATATCAGTCCTTGTTAAGGGTAAAACATGGAAAACATCTGATGCAATATTGGAGTTTCTTCCACATAAAGGTGCAAGGATTTTAAGAAAATCTATTAATAATGCCTATAGTAATCTGGTGAATAAGGCAGGAGAATTGAAAGTGAAGGAGGAAAATATATGGATAAAGGATATTATTATCAATGAGGGGCCTAAAATGAAAAGAATAAGGCCTATGTCATTAGGCAGAGCAGGGCTTATCAGGAAAAGGACAACGAATATTACTGTTGTTGTTCAAGAGAAGGAGGGTTAGTGGGACAGAAGACTCATCCAGTTGGATTTCGGGTTGGGATTACAAAGAATTGGCGTTCCAGGTGGTTTACCCGTAAGGGATACGATAAATTGTTAGCAGATGATATTAAAATAAGAAGATATTTGACGGAAAGACTTAAGGATGCAATGACTTCAAGTATAGAAATAGAAAGGAAGCCAAAGAGAATTAAAGTAATTGTTATAAGTGCCAGGCCCGGTGTTATTATTGGGAAAAAAGGTGCTGAGGTGGATAAATTAAAAGAGGAAATAAAACACTTAATAAATAGTGAGGTGCATTTAGATGTAAGAGAAGTTTTGATGCCTGAACTGGATGCATCACTTATAGCACAATCCATTGCTCATCAGATTGAAAAAAGGGTTGCCTACAGAAGGGCGATGAAGAGGGCTGTCCAGAATGCTATGAATTTACAGGCAAAGGGTATCAGGGTGCAGTGCGCAGGGAGACTTGCAGGGGCAGAAATAGCAAGGAGAGAGTGGTATAGGGTAGGAAGTGTTCCTTTGCATACCCTGAAAGCAGATATTGATTATGCCACAGCAACTGCTATTACCAAGAGTGGAACTATTGGGATAAAGGTATGGATAAACAAACCAGAGGAGAAGTAATATGTTAATGCCATCCAGAGTAAAGTATAGAAAACAGCATAGGGGCAGGAGAAAAGGATATTCTAAGGGAGCGACAAAACTGGATTTTGGCGATTTTGGGATTCAAGCATTGGAAACTGCGTGGATAACAGCAAGACAGATTGAGGCTACAAGGGTAGCAATTACAAGGAAGTTGAAGAGGGGGGGTAAGGTCTGGATGAGGTTATTCCCTGATAAACCTGTTTCCAAGAAACCTGCTGAAACCAGGATGGGTAAAGGGAAGGGTCCTCCTGAATTTTGGGTTGCTGTTGTGAAAAGAGGAAGAATAATGTTTGAAATTGCAGGTGTATCCGAAGATGTTGCCAGAGAGGCATTAAAACTTGCAGATAGTAAATTGCCTATTCGTACAAGATTTGTTAAGAGAGAAGGAGTTTTCTGATGGATATAAAAGAATTGAGAGAGATGACTGAGGATGAGATTCAAGCAAAAATTCATGACGCAAAAGAGGAGTTGTTTAACCTCAGGATTCAGCGAACCCTGGGGAATTTACAGAATCCTGCAAGATTTAAGCAATTAAGAAAGGATATAGCAAGAATCCTTACAGTTTTACAGGGAAGGAAGGTGGATAATGCCCAAAAGAAGTAAGGTAGGTGAGGTTGTAAAGAAAAGTGGGGATAAGACAATAAAGGTGCGGGTGAAAATAATGGAGAGAGCGCCACTTTACAAAAAATATATAAGAAAGAACAGGTATTTTCTTGCCCACGATGAAAAGAATATTGCAAAGGTAGGAGATAAGGTAGAAATTATTGAGTCGAGACCTATTTCTGCTCGTAAACACTTTATTTTGAAGAAAATCATTAAAGGCGTTGAGGGTAAAGAATGATTCAGGAAAATTCTCGTTTAAGCGTTGCTGATAATACAGGTGCAAAGAAGGTGATGTGTATAAAGGTGCTTGGTGGGTCAAAAAGAAGATACGGAACAGTAGGAGATATTATTGTAGTGGCGGTGAAGGATGCGGTTCCGGGTGGAGAAATTAAAAAAGGCTCTGTGCATAAGGCTGTAATTGTCAGGACAAAAAAAGAAAATAGAAGAGAAGATGGTAGTTATGTAAGATTTGATGAGAACGCCTGTGTGCTCATTGATCAGTTGAATGAGCCCAAAGGCACAAGAATCTTTGGACCGGTAGCACGGGAGTTAAGGGCTAAAAAATTTATGAAGATAGTATCGCTTGCAGCGGAGGTTGTATGAAACGAAAAGTCAGGATAAAGAAAAACGATATTGTGATGGTGATTGGCGGAGATGAAAAGGGAAAGAAAGGTAAAGTTCTATCAGTTTTTCCTGATGAAAATAGGGTTATTGTTGAAGGGGTAAATTTTGTCAGAAGACATACAAAGCAGAGAAGTGCCAGAGAGCCAGGGGGAATATTGGAAAAGGAGGCACCTGTACATATTAGCAATGTAATGTTAATTTGTCCGAAATGCGGAGAACCAACCCGGGTTGGTAAAACAAAACTTACGGATGGTGGATGGGTAAGATATTGCAAAAATTGTCAGGAAATTCTTGATTAAGGAGTTAGAATGAGTCCAGGAAAAAAGAAAAGCATAGAAAAAAAATATGTGCCAAGATTAAAGGAACATTATAAGAAGAAAGTTGTCCCGAAATTGATTAAGCAATTTGGGTATAAAAATCCTATGGCTGCTCCAAAATTGGTAAAGATTGTTCTAAACAGTGGCATTAAAGAAGGCGTTAAAAATCCTAAAATAACAGAGCTTGTAGCAAAAGATATGGCTGTTATTTCAGGACAGCATCCTGTTATAAGAAAGGCGAAGAGACCTATCTCAAATTTTAAGCTCAGAAAGGGTATGCCTATAGGGTGTATGGTTACGCTAAGAGGGGATAGGATGTATGAATTTTTTGATAGACTTTTTAATGTGGCAGTTCCAAGAATAAGAGATTTTAGAGGATTGAATCCCGATGCATTTGACGGAAGAGGGAATTATACATTTGGGATTTCCGAGCAGCTGATTTTCCCTGAGATTGAATACGATAAGGTGAAACATACATTCGGGATGGATATAACTATTGTAACAACATCTGCCTCAGATGAAGAGGCAAGAACTCTCCTGTCAGAAATGGGAGTTCCTTTTAAGGAAAAGTGAGGTGATATGGCGAAAAAAGCCCTTGTGTTAAAGGCACAGAAAGAGCCGAAGTTTTCAACAAGAAAAGTAAACAGGTGTAAAAGATGTGGGAGACCGAGAGGGTATATAAGAAAGTTCGGGTTGTGCAGAATTTGTTTTCGGGAACTTGCCTTGAAAGGCGAGATTCCTGGTGTAAAAAAGGCAAGTTGGTAGGTGGATGATGTGTACTGACCCAATTGCAGATATGCTGACGAAAATTAGAAATGCCCTTACGGCACGCCATAAAACAGTTGAAATACCTTCTTCCAGGATAAAAAAAGAAATAACAAGAATATTATTTGAAGAGGGATATATAGCAAATTATAAATTTGAGAATGAGAACAATAGGGGAAAGATAGTTATTACCCTTAAATATGTAAATGGGAATAGCGCAATAACAGTACTTAAAAGGATTTCTAAACCAAGCATAAGACTATATACAAGCAGGAAGAACATCCCTGTTGTAAATAACGGATACGGTATTGCTATTCTTTCTACACCTATGGGAGTAGTTACCGATGCAGAATGCAGGAAGAAAAAAGTAGGGGGGGAGGTAATTTGCTATGTGTGGTAAAGAGACAGGAAAAGTAAAAGGAGACTAATTGCGAAATGAAAAATGCAAATTCTAAAATGCAAAATTACTATATCCTATACCCTATTAACCATACCCTTTCCGTCAGCGATAGGCGGTTAGCGGCAAGCATAAAAAGGCAGGTGATTTATGTCACGGGTAGGTAAAATGCCTATTAAAATAGAAAAGGGAATAGAAGTTAATATACTTCCAGATAACAAGGTTGTTGTAAAGGGCCCCTTAGGCGTAATGGAAAGAACATTTGACAGGAAAATCAAGATTGTGCGTGAAGATGATAATATCAAAGTGGTAAGAAAAGGCGACAGTAAAGAGGAAATGGCACTACACGGTTTGACAAGGGCATTACTTAATAATATGGTTGTTGGTGTTCATCGTGGTTTTCAAAAAGTGCTTCAGATTGTAGGTACGGGATATAAAGTAAACCTCCAGGGTAAAAATTTGGTGTTAAATATTGGATTTTCACATCCTGTAGTTGTTGAGCCAAAAGGGGGTATAACATTTTCCGTGCTTCCGGGGAATAAAATTGTTGTTAAGGGAATAGACAAACAGAAAGTAGGCGAGCAGGCTGCTGAAATAAGAATGATTAGAAAGCCAGAGCCCTATAAAGGTAAGGGGATAAGATATGAAAATGAATGGGTAAGAAAGAAAGCTGGAAAAACGGGGGTAGTATAGTGATACAAAAAAACAAAAAGGTAATGGCTCGTATAAAAAGACACAGAAGAATAAGAAAAAAGGTGTTTGGAACTCCTGATAGACCAAGAGTTTCAGTTTATAAATCATTACGGCATATATATGCTCAGGTTATAGATGATACAGCGGGTAAGACATTGATATCTGCTTCAACACTGACCAAGAATATAGAAGGAAAAATTAAAGGAAAAACAAAGAAAGAAAAGGCAAAGGAGATTGGTATTTTGCTGGGTAAAATGGTGAAAGAGAAAGATATTAATAAACTGCGTTTTGATAGAGGTGGATTTAAGTATCATGGAAGAGTTAAATCTCTCGCAGAAGGATTAAAAGAAAGTGGAATTGAGGTATAAGGAGTGTAAATGAAGGCATTTAAAAGAGAAAAGATAGACCCGAGAAATCTGGATTTAGAAGAGAAAACAGTTTATATTGGGAGGGTTTCAAAGGTAGTAAAAGGTGGAAAGCGGTTTAATTTTTCTGCCTATGTTGTGGTTGGAGATAGGGCGGGACATATAGGTTTTGGGCATGGTAAAGCCCATGAGGTTCCTGATGCAGTAAGAAAAGCAGGTGAAGGCGCAAGAAAATCTTTGTTTGCTATTCCTCTTGATAAATTTACTATACCTCATAGTGTTTATGGAAAATTCAGCGCCAGTAAGGTGCTTTTGAGGCCTGCAAGAGAAGGAAGTGGAATTATTGCGTGTAATGCAGTGAGGTCTGTTTTGGAATTGGCAGGTGTTAAGGATATTCTTACAAAATCATTAGGTTCTAATACTGCACACAACCTTGTTAAAGCTACAATAAAGGCCCTTCTATTGTTGAAATCTCCCAAAGAATATGCAAATACACGAGATAAAACTGTAGATGAGATACTTAATTACAGGAGGAGGAAGAGAGTTGAGCAAAAAACTGAGGATTGAATTGGTAAGAAGTGTTATTGGTAGACATTATACACAGAAAAGGACAGTAAAGGCATTGGGATTTAAAAAACTCCATCAGATTGTTGTGCATCCTGATAATCCTCAAATTAGAGGTATGGTTAATAAGGTAAAACACCTTTTAAGAGTGGAGGAATTCAATGGGGATTGAACTGCATCAATTAAAGCCGCCAAAAAATGCTGTAAAGAGGCGTAAAAGGGTGGGTAGAGGAACGGGTTCCGGTAGAGGCAAAACATCAGGTAAAGGTAATAAAGGACAGAAATCAAGGAGTGGAGGGGTAAAGGGTCCATACTTTGAAGGTGGGCAAATGCCTCTGGTCAGGAGAATACCCAAAAGGGGTTTTAAGCACAAAAAAAGAGTAAAATATGAGATTATAAACCTCTCTTCTCTGGAAAAATTTGCCGAGAATCAGGAAATAACGCCTGAAATCTTAAAAGAGAATGGTTTTATAAAAAGGGGACCTGTCAAAATTTTATCTTATGGAGGAATCAATAAACCTTTGATTATTAAAGCAAATGCATTTTCTCATAAGGCAAAGAACCTGATTGAATCAGCAGGAGGTAGGGCAGAGGTTATATGATTCAAGCGCTTCAAAATGTATGGAAGATTCCTGATTTAAGAAAAAAAATGATTTTTACACTTGCGATGTTTGCGGTGTATAGATTGGGAGGCCATATCCCATCTCCGGGAATAAATACACAGGCACTGGCACAATATTTTTTAAGTATGAGAGGTAGTATATTGGGACTTTATGATATTTTTGCCGGCGGAAATCTCAGCAGGGCGACAATATTTGCCCTGGGCATTATGCCATATATCAGCGCTTCAATTATCCTTCAATTATTGGGTGCAACTATGCCTTATTATCAGAAGTTAATAAAAGAAGGAGAAGAAGGTAGAAGAAAGATTACCCAGCATACAAGATATTTAACTGTGTTAATTGCTATTATTCAGTCAACAGGCATATCCATTTTTCTTGAGAATTTGAGGCCAGGTGGTATGGCAGTTGTTCCTGTTCCCGGATTTACATTTAGACTTATCACGATTATTACAATGACAGCAGGCACTATATTCGTAATGTGGATGGGAGAACTTATTACAGAAAAAGGTATAGGAAATGGTATTTCTTTGATTATAACCATTGGTATTCTTGCCCGTTTTCCTGACCAAACAATTAGTTTTGCAAGGCAGTTAATGGCAGGTGTACACAGCTGGATATTTACATTTAATTTTGTTGTATTTGCGGTGCTTATAATTGCAGCCGTTGTTCTTGTTACACAGGCGGAAAGGAGAATTCCTGTCCAGTATGCAAAGAGAATTGTGGGTAGAAGGGTTTATGGCGGTCAAGCAACCCATCTTCCTCTAAATGTAAATGCGGCAGGTGTAATTCCAATAATATTTGCACAATCTGCCCTGATGTTTTTGCCCACCTTCGCTCAATTCTTTCAGAAGGCAGGTTGGGCACAGTACACATTAAGTTTATTTAAACCGGGTGGTTGGTTTTACAACTTTCTCTATGTAGCTCT
>WFRC01000133.1 GCA_015486685.1 Caldifarciminota bacterium | reverse complement strand
ATTTATGAGAGAGGCCCTTAATGGTTGATATTGAGAGGATTAAAAGATATGCAAAGGTTGAAAGTGAGAAAAGACTGTTCAAAGAGAAATGGAGCAGTAATTTGCCTACGGCGTTATTACATTTTAAGTAGGAAGTGAGAACTAAGAAGTGAGAGGTTGAAGGTTGAAAGTTAAGAAAAAGATTAGTTATTTGCCTACGGCGTTATTACACTTTGTTGTATATTACGCTTCGCTCTTATTTGTTGTAAATAATGAACGAAATAAACGGAAAACAGATGAGATTGCTTCGTCGCTACGCTCCTCGCAATGACACGGATAAGTGGGGAGTGAATGAGTAGATGAGTGGAAAAAGCAGTAGCGAGGGATGAGTAGCGAGTATATAGGGAAAAGAGAGAATGAGGAAAAAACAGTAATGTGTAAGAGGCAAGAGGTAATAGGTAAAGGATTAACAAACGTGTTTGTGGTGGTGATTCGTGTTAATTCGTTAAATCCGCATTCTCACTTCCGCATTCCGCATTATTTTGAACACGGGACACGGTCACGCATCACGGTTTTTATTACTTTTCACTTCCTACTTCTAACTTATTAAATAAAGGAGGTATAGATGAAAAAAAGAGATGTCTTTGATTATATGGAAGAATTCGGACACGAAGAAGTGCTTTTCCTATCTGATAGGGATACGGGACTCCGTGGCATAATCGCTATCCATAACACAACATTAGGGCCTGCTGTAGGCGGAGTGAGAATATGGAAATACCCGAATGAAAAATCTGCTCTAATGGATGCATTAAGACTTTCTCGTGGGATGACATATCAATCAGCCATTGCAGGTGCAGATTTTGGTGGTGGTAAGGCAGTATTATGGGGAACCCCTGATATAAAAAATGAGGCATATCTCAGGGCATTGGGAAGATTTATCCAGGGACTTGGTGGAAGATTTATTGCATATTCGGATTTGGGAACAGATGAGAACGATTTATCTCAAATTGCAAGGGAAACAGAATATGTGCTTGTGGTAAGAGATGAAAACGGAAAGATAATTGATGCATCTAAGGCAACTGCCTATGGACTTCTCTGGGGTATAAAAGCGTGTTGTAATACGGTTTTTGGAGAAAATTCATTAAAGGAAAAAAGGATTGCTGTCCAGGGTGTTGGTAATGTCGGGAAACATCTTGTAGATTATCTTATTCAGGAAGGTGCACATCCCATTATAACAGATATAGATTACGATGCAATCAAAAAAATACAGGACAAATATTCTGATATAGAAGTAGTTAAACCCAATGAAATTTACGATGTAGATGTAGATATATTCTCGCCCTGTGCGGTAAGTGGTATTATAGATGAAGATATAATAAAGAGATTAAATGCCAAAATTATTGCTGGTTCGGCGAATTGTGTTTTAAAGGATATTGAACTCTCTGAGATACTACATAAAAAAGGCATTTTGTTTGCGCCTGATTTTGCTACCGCCTGTGGAAACATTATAGCGGCATCATCATCAAAAATTTTACAACCGGCGTGGAAAAGGTTTGAATCCGCAAAATATGTATATGATATCGTAGGCAATATTATTGAGTATTCTCAGAAAAAGAAAATTTCTACATATAAAGCGGCAAGATTACTTGCAGAAGAAAGAATTGAAAAGATTGCAAAAGTAAGAAGAATTCAGAGGTTTTGATGAAAAAAAGGTATCGAATATTCGCTATTAATCCGGGTTCTACATCAACAAAAGTCGCATTATTTGAAAATAAGAACTCAATTTTCAAGCAAACCCTTACACATTCACCTTTTGAACTCCAAAGATTTAAAAAAATATGGCATCAGTATGAGTACAGAAAAGAAAAGATTATGAACCTCTTAAAAGAGATGGATGTTAAAATTGGAGAAATTTCAGCTGTAGTAGGAAGGGGTGGATTATTTAAACCACTCAAAGGTGGAACATATATTGTAGATAACAATATGATTTCTGATGCAAGGAGTGCAAAGTATGGAGAGCATGCTTCAAATTTGGGATGTGTATTGGCTTACGGTATTGCATGGAGTTATGGAACATCAGCATATGTTGTTGACCCACCCTCTGTGGATGAAATGTCTCCACTCGCAAGATATTCAGGGATGAAAGAATTGCCGAGAAGGAGTATCGTCCATGCACTTAATATCCACGCAACAGCAAGAATGGCGTCTGTTGCAATAAAAAAAGATTATAGAAAATCACAATTTGTTGTAGCACATTTAGGTGGAGGAATGTCTATTACAGCAGTAGAAGGTGGAAAGATAATAGATTGCAGCCTTGGTTTAAGTGGAGGTCCATTCACACCTGAAAGGGCAGGTGTATTACCTGTTGTAGAATTACTTGAACTTGCATATTCAGGTAAATATACATTTGACGAATTAAAAAAAAGGATTATAGGTAATGGAGGTTTGGTTTCTTACTTAAATACAAATGATGCAAAGGAGGTAGAAAAAAGGATTAATGCTGGTGATGAATATGCAAAAGAGGTATATGAGGCAATGGCTTTCCAAATTGCCAAGGAAATAGGAAGTATGGCAACTGTCCTTCGAGGAAAAATTGATGGAGTTATTTTAACAGGGGGACTTGCCCATTCAAAAATGCTTCTGGATTGGATTAAAGAAAGGGTTTCATTTATAGCAAAAATAATGGTGTATCCTGGCGAAGATGAGATGAAAGCCCTTGCATT
>WFRC01000132.1 GCA_015486685.1 Caldifarciminota bacterium | reverse complement strand
TATTACAAAAAGATGGGTAAACAGAATCAGGGACTGGTCGTTAATATACCCGCAACTTTATATTTTCTTTCAGGAAAGGATTGAAAGGTTAAGTGGGATTTAGTATGATGGAGAGGAAAGAGGAATTTACACAGAAAATGGGACAGGGTCTGCTAGGGATTAAACCACCAGAGCTTTTTAAAGATGCAATTAAAAATCTGATTGATTTCTGGTTTTGTTAAAATAAAGTAGATGAAAGGAGATGTCATTGGTCTTCATTTGGAAAATTACCGAAAGATGCAATTTATCTTGTAGTCATTGTTATGTTGGTAGCTCTATTAAAAAATCTGCTTATTGGGACTTTCCTTTAGAAAAAGTAGAATCTTTCTTTAAATTTATAGAGTCCTTCGGGAAAATTCTTGAACCTAAAACTACTATTATATTCCATGGCGGGGAACCTTTCATAAGAGATGAAAAATTCTTTTATGAAGCATACAAACAATTTATAGCATTAAAGAAGAGAATGCCTCATGTTTTTTTTGAAAGCTCTGTACAAACTAATTTATTACTATATAAAAAATCTCTCAATTTTTTTATAAAGGAATTATTTCAAAAAAGAATAGGAGTTTCATGGGATGGAACAGCTTCCCCCTATAGAAAGCATCCTTACTATAATATACATAGCTACTATAAAATTCTTAAAGAAAAAATTGATCAAGTGAAAAATGACATACCTGATATTAAGATAGGAATATTGGTTTTACTAAACAAATATAACTCTAGCAATACACAAAACATACAAAACACAATAAATGAAGTTTTAGAACTGTATCCTTCCTCAATTAGGCTAAATGTGATACATGATTCTATAGTACTAAATAGTAAATTTTATTTTAATAAAGATAGCATTTTTGAGGCTATGAAAATGATGTATTACGAAATAAAATCAAAAAATCCAAACATAAATATTTATCCAATTGACGATATGGTTTTATCTATGAAGTCTGGGTATTCTGTTAATTGCCCCTTTCTTTTTAATTGCCCTGTGGGATTTTTATTAGTAAGAAGTGATGGGAGTGTAGGTAATTGCGATGAGTATGGAATCGAGGATATTATAAGAGGGTCTATATATTCAAGTAATCCTATTGATATTATGGTTCAAAAAACACAACTTGCTTTAAATAGATATAAAAATATAATTAAAAATGAATGCAGGGATTGTGAATTTTTATATTATTGTCAAGGCGGATGTATGACAAGATCTATTTTATATTTGAGAGATGTCACTAAAAAGGATCCATTATGCTCCTTATGGAGAAAGATATTTAATTGGTTAAAAAAGGAGGTAAATGAAGATGCTGGAGGGAGCCACTAAATTTAGTATAGGATTTCTTCAATCGAGTTTAAAAAATGAAGACTTAAGGAAAATGATTTTTGATTCATTAAGGGCAGAAGAGATGGATAGATTAAATAATCTAATGTCTAGTTGGAGAAATGGATGGGGAGATTATACAAAAGATTGGAGAGATGGATGGGGTAACCACGAAAAAAGCTGATAGGTTTATTGAAATATGGGAAGATATAAAAAATAAAGGTTTTTATTATCTATATTTGGATTTTGATGAATGGGATATAATTAATGTGCTTCAAAGGCCCTTTCGTGTTAAATACGAAAACAAAGCTATATTAAAAGATTTTCTTGAATTCTATATAAAAAATGCTGCTCCTTTTGCTCTATTAATAGATTTAGAAGATAATAAAGAAGTGATAAATACATGTAAGGTTGTTCTTAGTGATCAACAAAAAAAACATATAACATGACCGAAGAAAAGCTGAGAGAAAAATTATTAAAAGCTTTAAAAGAAGAACTAGGAAATAAAAATAGTTTGATTATTCCAGAGGCTGATAGGTGGGATATAGCTATCATATATGGTGGTATTTTTGTAGCAGGTATAGAGTTAAAAAGTACCCTAATTAGAAACAATACAAAGAATGTTAAAAATTGGTACACGAAGTATGGAAGCAAGTACAGCATCAAAGAAGATAAGAAACAAAAACTCGGTATAGGAACTATTAGAAAATTTAAGGATATTTGGTTTGCTCAGGAAAGAGACCCTGTTGGTCAAGCTACAATTTATCATTTATACTCAAAATCAAGCTCTAAACCTATGAACATACTGGTAGTCGAAGTTAAAGAAGAAAAAAAATATTATAGAGTATCTAATATAACATGGTGGGTAAAAGAAATTGAAGAAAGAATCAAAAAAAGCCAAGATCAAGAAATAATACCTAAATCTGAAGAAAATCCGGTAAAATTAATAAAACAGAAAGAAAAATATAACAATCTTAATGAAATAGCTAGAAAGATCTGTAAGTGTATATATTAGCTACGTCTCTATTCTTAACCCCCTATAGCTCTCTGACATCTCTATAGTGCAAACTCTAAGATGTAAAAAAACCTTAAGAAAAATAAGATTATATCAACCCTTTTTCTCTTAATATCCCCTTCGCCTCTTGCCCGCTGATTTTGAGGTATATAGCCGTTGTCGTTAGAGCTGAATGTCCAAGTAAGTCTTGAACTATCGTAACAGGGACACCAGCCCGTAAGAGCTCTATCGCCCTCGTGTGCCTTAAAATGTGAGGATGTGCCAGTTCTCTTGGGATATCCGCTTGTAGGCAAAGCTCCTTGAATACCTTATTGAAGTTTGATCTATCAACTTTAAAGACCTTATCCCTCATGTGTGGATACTCCACAATGTAGTTTGCTATCTCACTTGTTAGGTTAGCTGGAACTGGGACTACTCTATACTGCCCTTTCTTTTTGGGATTGTGCCTTTTGAGGGTAATAAGCCTTATTTCTGCGTTTCTGAAGTCTATATCCTCATGCTTGATATTTATAACCTCGCTTATTCTTGCACCGGTGAATCTGAGAGTGAGGAAAATGAGCCAATAGCGCCCTCTTATGCGCCTTTTAGTATCTGATATGCTTTTATCGTCATACCAAACCTGAAAGGCGGCTATGAGGTTATTTAACTGGCTTTCTGTGAGGTAGTTGGGGATATTACCCGAGAAGGCTAAGTTGGCGTTTAGTGCTCTTGGTAGCATTGACATACTCCTTTCTTTTTACCATTTTACTTTTAAGATAAAGTAGTAAATATAAGAAAGAAAATCAAGGCTTTTTGGAGATAAAAAGGCGTAATTCGACCTTACTTTGAAAGTAATTACCACAGAATTTATATTTTGTTGTAAATCAATCTTCCCGAATTCCCCTTGTGGGTGATGAGCTTGCAAAACAGAGGTTATACTCCCTTGTGGCTGTTTGGTAGCATCTGAGTAATAAGTTGCACTGCACCTTATCGAGGGTTTTCTTTGTGTCGGCGTATTCGATTTGTAACAAGGCTTTATCATTTGAGAGTAT